>WGDQ01000692.1 GCA_015493185.1 Planctomycetaceae bacterium | reverse complement strand
CTACGGTGGCGCTCGGCGCTTGGCTCGCGGGCCGATTCGTACGTCGCGTGCGGGGCCTGACCGAGACGGCTCGCGCACTGGCCCGCGGCGACTTCGCCCACAAAACCAGCCTGGACGGCAAAGACGAACTCGGACAACTCGCGGCCGCCCTCAATCAGGCCGGGCGACACTTGTCTCAGCAAGTCGGTACGCTGAAGCAAACAAACCAGCGGCTGCTCACCGTGCTTGAGAGCATGAGCGAAGGCGTAGTGGCTGTCGACCAGCGACAGCGGATCTTGTTTCTCAACGATGCCGCGCGGCAGCTCTTGAGAATCTCTGCCCAAGAAGTTGAAGGACGATCGCTGCTCGAGGTGGTGCGACACCATGTGCTGCATCAAATCGTGGAAAACGTGCTCAATAAGGCAGAACCTTGTCGCGCCGAACTGGATACGGCCGGGCCAGATCGCCGGCATTTGGCCGTGCAGGCCACGGCGTTTCCCGGCATGCCACCACCGGGCGCGGTGCTGGTGCTTCACGACATAACCGAGCTGCGCCGTCTGGAAAACATGCGCCAGGAGTTCTTTGCCAACGTGTCTCACGAGCTGAAAACGCCGCTCAGCTCGATCAAGGCATATGCGGAAACATTGCTCACTACGTCGGTCGACGAAGACAACCGCCGGCGGTTCGTGGTCCGCATTCAGGAGCAGGCCGAACGGCTGCACCAATTGATTCTCGATATGCTAAGTCTTTCCCGGCTGGAATCGGGGCATCAGGCATTGGAAATCGGCCGCGTGCCGCTGCGGCAAACCGTCGAGGCGGTTGTGTCGCAATACCAGCCCGCCGCAGAGGCCAAACAGATCGAGCTGAAAATCGACACCGCTAGCGGCGATCTCGATGTCCGCGCCGATGCAGAAGGCCTACATCACATCCTGGGCAACCTGATCGACAACGCGATCAAGTACACGCCCGAGTCGGGCTGCGTGACGGTCGGCTGGAAAGCGGAAGACGACCATGCCTTGATCGAAGTGTGCGATACGGGCATCGGCATTCCCGCCGAATCGCAACTGCGCATCTTCGAACGTTTCTACCGTGTCGATAAAGCCCGCTCCCGCGAACTGGGGGGCACAGGGCTGGGGCTCTCGATCGTCAAGCACCTAGTGCAGTCGTTCGGCGGCAGTGTCGATGTGGAAAGTCGGCCCGGCGAAGGGTCGACCTTCATCGTTCGGTTGCCGCTGTTTCATGATCGAGCGTGAAACGAAACGGCCAGGCAGCGCCGCAGCGCGAGCTGAAGTTGTGGTGTCGGGTGCCAAACGGGGGGCAAATGCGTACTGAGGTTCATTCCCGTTGGTTCGTTGCAAGAACCACTGTCGGCCTTGCGTACTGCGGCCGCGGGCTTCATCCTTCCTTCACATTTGCCGCGTATCCTGACAATCCCTCCTCTCGACGGACCGTGCGAGGTTTGCTCCGGGCGACGGAACGTTTCTGCCGCGGCGTTAATCCAGCGATCGATCGCGTGGCGACAACATGCCCGCAGCGCCGGACAAGACCAACACCCCGCCGGACCCAACCACACCCGCACACCATACCCGCGCGGCGACCGACCGTCGGACCAACCGTTACAACCCGTAGTGTGAAAGTCTCAGTGTGAAAGGATCCTCCGTTGAAGGCAATTCCTTCGTCCCTGCTTCCGTTGTCTCGTCGTTCGAATTACGAAGTTCAAACGTCGCGGCAACACGCGTACTGTCAGTGGTCACGGCTAGCCCTGGCCGGCATGGTTTTGCTCGGCCTGGGTGGCTGTAGAAGAACCTCGACGCAACATGTGAAAATCGACGGGTCGAGCACGGTTTATCCGATCACGGAAGCCATTGCGGAAGAGTTCCAACAGGTAAGCCCCACGATTCGTGTTACGGTAGGCATCTCGGGAACGGGTGGCGGTTTCAAGAAATTTTCCGCCGGCGAAACCGACATCTGCGATGCTTCGCGGCGCATCAAGGAATCGGAAAGCGAAGCCTGTCGGGCAGCGGGAATCGAACCCATCGAACTGAGCGTGGCGTTCGACGGCATTGCCATCGTGGTGCATCCCGACAACAACTGGATCGATTCGATCACCGTCGAGCAACTCAAGCAGCTCTGGCAGCCGGAGAGCAGTGTTCACAAGTGGAGCGACTTGAATCCCGACTGGCCCGACGAAAAGATCACGCTCTACGGCCCCGGCACCGACTCGGGTACGTTCGACTACTTTACCGAAAAGATCATTGGCGAGTCCGGCGCCAGCCGGGCCGACTACACAGCCAGCGAAGACGACAACGTGATCGTGCGCGGCGTGACGGCCGATCGTCATGCACTGGGATACTTCGGCTTTGCCTACTACGCTGAGAACAAAGATCACCTGAAACTGCTGGCGGTCGATGCGGGCGATGGGCCCGTGCGACCTTCGGAAGAAACGATTCGCGACGGCACGTACAAGCCGCTTTCACGACCGTTGTTCATCTACGTTCGCAAAGACGCGCTCGCCCGCCCGGAAGTTGAGCAGTTCGTACGGTTCTACCTCGATCACGTGAACGAGATCGTTCGCGAGGTGGGCTATGTTCCGATCAGCGACGATGTGGCAGCGGAAAACCAGCGGCGCCTTGAGCAGGCCCTGTCGGCAGATGCGTCCGCGGCAGATGGCCCATGAAGGGAATGGCAACGCGATCGGCTTGAAAAGACTTGAAAAGAGAACCTTCGCTGTCACCCTATGCCGAAGACGTGGTGAGCCCGGTCGGCCACAGTTTCGAGAATAAGGTGGCTCGGTCGCAGGATCGCCGCACGCATCGCACCAACGAATCAGATCGTCGAACATCCCGTCAAACTATCGGATGACTCGCGTGAGTGACGCAGCTACCAATCTGAGCGCCACGACCGATCCGGGGCCTCTTACGGCCAAGGGTCTGTCTGTGAGGCAACAACTCACTGAGCGGTTGATCGCGGTGGGCCTGTTTCTTTGTGCGGCCGTTTCCGTGCTAACGACGGTGGGCATCGTTGTTGTTCTGGTTGCCGAAACCGCGCAGTTCTTCCGCGAAGTGTCGCCGGTGGCGTTCCTCGGTGATACGCGTTGGTCGCCGCTGCTGAAACCACAGCATTTCGGCATTTGGCCCTTGATTTGCGGCACCGCCTGGGTCGCAGCAGGATCGGCGGCGATCGCCCTGCCGCTGGGACTTGCCACGGCCATTTACCTGAGCGAATACGCATCGCCACTGACGCGCAATCTCGTCAAGCCGGTCTTGGAAATCCTGGCCGGTATCCCCTCGGTCGTGTACGGGTACTTCGCCATCGTATTCGTATCGCCGGCCATTCGTACGGTGTTTCCCTCGGCCGACGTATTCAATGCGCTGAGCGCCAGTGTGGTGGTGGGAATGATGATCCTGCCGATGGTCGTCTCGCTGAGCGAAGATGTGCTGCGCGGCGTGCCGCAGGGTTTGCGCGAAGCCGCCTACGCGCTGGGCTCGACCAAATTCGATGTGATTGTGCGCGTTGTGGTTCCGGCGGGTCTTTCGGGCGTGATTGCGGCGTTTCTTCTGGCCGTTGCTCGAGCCGTGGGCGAAACCATGGCCGTTACGCTGGCGGCCGGCGCCACCCCCCGACTAACCTGGAGCCCACTGGAAAGCATTCAAACCATGACCGCCTACATCGTGCAGGTGAGCCTGGGCGATACGCCGGCCGGCAGTCTGGAATACCGCACGATTTTCGCGGTCGGCATGACGCTGTTCATGATCACGTTGTCGATGAACTTGTTGGCTCAGTGGGTGCTGGCCCGATTTCGTGAGAAGTACGAGTGATGCACGAATCTGCTGCAACTGTCGACTCCGCGCAGCGCGGTCGCCATCAGAGGCGGCTGTGGTTATCGACGGCGTTCGAGTGGCTTTGTCGGTGCGCCACAGGCATGTGCCTGCTGCTGTTGGTGGTGCTGATTGCCGGCATTACGTACGAAGGCATCGGCTGGCTCAATTGGCAATTCCTCGTCAATTCGCCGTCGCGCAATCCGGAGATAGCCGGCATTCGCTCGGCACTGGTTGGCAGCATTTGGGTCATCGTGCTTACGACCGCCTTCAGTGTGGTGGTGGGCGTCGGCGGGGCCATCTTTCTGGAAGAA
>WGDQ01000691.1 GCA_015493185.1 Planctomycetaceae bacterium | reverse complement strand
GCTCCGCATGCTTTACCACCGCATTCGCCACCGTCCGGCCAGTGTGACGATCGAGGTGTTCGCGCCCGATACAGGCCAGGCCAATCTGGCCGAAGTGCAGGAATTTGTAGCCCGACTCGATGCTGAGCTTCAGAAACATCTGCCCGATCGCTCGTGTCGATAGTCGCGGCGTAGCCGTTCGGTTGCAAAACGCAGCAGCGACTGGCCGTCGGAACGACCGCGTGTTTGACCTTCCCCCTCGCTCGGTTGTTCGGGGGCTTTGCCTGAACTGGCGGTGCGTTCGGGTAAACGGGCGTCGGACGGCACGGCGTGCCACGAACCAAGGTGCACCGGCAGTGCGGCCAGTGGCTTTTGCAGCGAGGCCACCTGTGGCGGCGGACCGCCTTGCAGGTAGCGAATGGCCGACGCCTGTGCAACCAGGGCACACAGGAGCAGCATTGCGGCCATCGAAAGCCGCGTGCGCAAGCTGCGATGGAACCATCGTACGCCGTCGTGTTTCATTTCATTCTGCTGAGAAAGGGAAGAAACGTAGCCGTCAAGGGCCATCGATCGAGCACGCGCCGCGCCGGCGTCGACAGTGCGTTGTCAGACGGTGCGGTATGGGGGCAACTGCTCGTATGCGGTTCGCGTGTCATTCGCTGAGGATTGCCTGCCGAGCCATTTGTGTTTTGCGATTGGTCGTGGCAGTGTGCGCTAGCAGCTCTTCCAGATGCACGACAGACCATGCGGCCAACATCACCAATGCGGCGCCTAGGGCGATGGTGATCGTGCCTTCCAGGTTGTGCCACAGGCCTTCGATCCACTGCGGACCGGCCCACAGCAGAATCCAAGCCGTCGCAAGCACGCGCACGCTGTTGGCCACCACGGCAACGACCAGCCCGAACACGACGAGCAGCAGTTTGCCGATTCGTGTGCCCGGCCCAAAATGTGCGGCCAGGCAACCGAGCGCCACAAAAGCGGTGAGCTGGCGCAGTCCGCTACATGCGACACCGACTTCCAGCGTGTAATTCGGCAGGTGCAGCAGCGCGCCTTCGCGAAACACGGCCACGCCCGAGAACTGCAACAACTGGGTGGAAAGTGCCGCTGCCCAACCTTGCAACGTGACAGATAGCCACTGCTCGAGCGGGGCCGGTAACGGCGCCATGAAAAGCAAAAACAGTGTGGAGAAGTCGGTCGCTCGACGAAGGCGGGCTCCGCCAACGAGCGTCAGTATTCCCCGCAGCATGCAGACCAGCCCGACCACACCGAAGAGCACGATGCCGGTAAACCAGCCGCAGGCATTCAACATCAAACCCAGCAGCAATCGGACCATGCCGGAGCGAAAGTCGCCGGCAGCAAGTGGCCCGAACGTGATGGCAGCAGGGGGCAACGCATGCCACACGAGGCCCATACTCAAGAGTAGCACGAAGGGACCATGCGAATAATTCGGGTCGATCTGCCACAACCTGAATAGTTTGGGCCACCATGGGCCGCCGAGCAGCATTGCGAGGGTTACAAGACTGGCCAGCAGCAGGACGTCGGTCTTACGTGCCGTGGTCAGCGGTGGCAAACCGTCTCTACGATTCCCGGCATGCGTTGCGCACCGTGGCCGCGACGCCCGAGGGTCCGCAACGGCAGATGGTTGTTGTGCCGGTGATGTTGGGAATAGGCGTGTGGCCATATCGGTTCGCATGAAACGAAGAAAACGATCGCCAATATGCGAGGGGTCGCCGACAAGCGATGCGCAAGATTGTGTGAGCACGCCACGGTGGCGGCGACCGATCGTCGCGATCGAGGGGAGCGGTTTATTAGGGTTGTGCGTTTTGCTCGGGCCGTTGTCACAGGCGGCAATCCGCCCGCCGAACACTTTGCAATTGGCATACCGCGCGGGTAAACGTTGCAAGGCCACGGCTCGATGGCAGGGGCGGGCATAGCCTGACGATAAGGGGTACAAGCATTGCTGCGATGGGCACTTGCGTATGGCTTCGCTGCTCGGCCGTTCAGCGGCGGAATTTCATTCGCGCAGTGTTCGAGATGGCGTTACTGCGTGGCTTGAAGGCATCGGCAACGTTGATTTTTCTCGACGTGCGATTGCCTGAAACACGGTGAACGGCGTCAGCCGGCCGAACCGTCGCCTCGAAACGCCGTTGTCGCCGCCTGGCGCTGTTCACGCCGTGAAACGTCGGGCCCCGACGTGTTTCGACTTTTTAACACCCCCTTCCGAGCGGGAGACAATGCTCTGAGGGATCGCAACAAATCGTGTGGCAGTGTCGGTGGGCTTTAAAGCCATTCTGAGCGGTGCGGACGGCAAAAACGGCGCGACAACGCACGAAAATTGGCCCATTCTCTGTGCCTTGCACCGCTATGGCACGCCAACTGCTAAATACCAATCAGACCCAGCAGTGCGCCTGCGCACTCGCTGCCGCTCGACTCTCTGCGCGTGGCACCTGTCGGGCGCAACCAAACCGGCTCGCGGCCGGGCATCCAGCCTGTTTGTGCTTCGAGGACCGCTGCCGGGCGCGTATGAAGTGGGTTTGGCACGATGCTTTGTTCGAAAAGCCAGAGAATGCCAGACCATTGCCATCTGGAAAAAAGGAGTTGTTTCACGATGACGTCGGTCCGTCTACGTCTTTTGTTATTCGGCACCGCCGTGGTATGCGGTTCGCTCTTCGGCGCGGCCACCGATGCCTCGGCTGTGGTGATCGATGACTTCAGCACCACGACGATCGCGCCCACCATTCTGACGGCACCCGGCGCGAGTGTGTTCAACGATGTGGGCGTGGCCGGTGTGGCCGGTGGCGATCGGACCGTTACGTTGTCGGCGACCATGGCTTCGTCGATTGTCAACGGTGTTGGTTTTGGGATCGGCGGCGGCCAATTGACCTACGGCAGCGGACCGGCGGCCGACGGCGCGATCGGGCTCTCGTATACCGGAGCTGGTTTGGCCGGTGCACTGGGCGGCGCACCGCTGAGCATTTTGGTGAATTTCCTCAGCTTCGACGACGGCTTCAATCTGGGAATGGATGTCACGGTAACCGTTTCCGACGGCACCGACACCGCACAGCTCACGCAGAGTATCGTCGGCTCGTCGCCCGGGCCATTCACGCTCAGCTTTGCACTGGCCAACTTCATGAATGTGGGCATGGTGGACCTGGCAAATCTGACTTCGATCGATGTCGATTTCGAAGCAGGACAGGGCCAGGATTTTGTTTTGGGAAGCATCACCGCACTGGTGCCCGAACCCGGGGCTGTGATGGTTTGGGGAACGGTTTTCTTAACAGCCGGTTTGTTCCTTCGACGGCGTCGGAACAAATCGTAGGCATGAAGAATCGTCATCCGGCCAGCCCCAAGAGCGATCGTCCTCGGGGCAGCCGGTGATCAGCTCTTCGTTTTATGTGCGACCACCATGCACGGGGCTTCTAACGGGACGAGAAGGTGGATACTCGACATGCGCAACTTGGCAAGGCGGAGTGAACACGCGCCTCAAGAGATGATAGCGCGCGGCTGGCGCATGAGCGTGCTTGGCATAATGGCGATCGCCTTGGCCATGCCAGGTATGGCCCGTGTGGCAACGGCCGGGATGATCGACGACTTCAGCGTCACGTCGTTTCCGGGCGTGATGCTCGCGGCGCCGGGCAACGTCATCCATCACGACATCGGCGTGCCGGGCGTTGCCGGGGGCTCGCGTGAGATCACTCTTCAGGCTGTTTCCGCCAACGGAATCATCGACTCGGTGG
>WGDQ01000690.1 GCA_015493185.1 Planctomycetaceae bacterium | reverse complement strand
GCGTAGAAACGGGCGGCAATCACCACCACTGCGGCGGCCACAACCCAGCCGCGCGGCCACAACGCCACGGCACCCCATGCGGCAACAATCCACAACCAGCACCAAAGCACATCGAGCACCGGTCGATCCCAGCGAAGAGCGCTCAATGCCCGCACGCGCTCGGGCGAAAGCAGCGCCGCGCGATAAGGTGCGTATACATCGTGCCGCGGGGGCGACGAAGGTGATGAAACGGTGGTGGAAGCGAACGCTGTTGTCATTTTCGAGAGGACAAGCAGAACCGCGAGATGGCCGAGAAAAGTGGGACCGCGATCTGTGCAGCCGGTCGTACCGCATGCAGCGCGTTGCACCGAACCGCCCCATTATAAGGGGGTGCTCGCGCCATCTCCACCAAAGCGGGAACAAAGCCGGTTGCCAGAGCCGAGCAGATGGTGGGGTTGCGCCGACAGCAGCGGTCGCCGGACACGCACCCGGACGTGCCGGCGCGGCGATGCGGCACAGACCGCTGTGGCAGCGAGCCCGAGCCGTGCGAGCCATGTGCCGCAGCGGACGATTTGCTCGCCCCGGACGGCCGCGTTACGATGCTCGATTGCCCGGTGCATGCGGCCATTTTACCTTGCCCCGGCGACGTGTGGCTTTGGAGGGACCGGGTTGGCCCGTTCGGTTGAAAGCGATGTGCGAGCGGCATCGTCGCGCGGTGGTCGCCTTGTCGAACTACGATTCCGATCGATTCTTATTTCGTTTGATTTCCGATATTTTTCGAGGAGCTCGTTGAAAGATGGTTAATACCGACCCTACGACGATCGTGCGTCAGGACGTTTCGCATGACGAACAAGAGAAGCAGCGAATCGTCGAGCTGGCCAATACGGCCGAAGCACGCGAGCTGCGTGTGAAGCTGGCGGCGGCCTACCGAATTCTTGCCAGACGCGGGCTGGACGATGGCGTGGCCGGGCACATCAGCCTGCGCGTGCCGGGGGCTCCCGATTATTTTTGGGTGAACCCCTTCGGACTGTTGTTCAGCGAGGTGACGGCCGACAACCTGGTGTTGGTGAACGAAAAGGGTGAGATCGTCGACGGGGGTCCGATGATCAATCTGGCCGGCTTTCAGATCCATTCGGCCATCCATCGAGCACGACCCGATGTGAACTGCGCCGTGCACACGCACCCACCCTATGGCAGTGCCTATAGCGCGCTGGGCACGCTGCTCGAACCACTCGACCAGACGGGCTGCTCGTTTTTCGAAGATCACGCCGTGTATGCCAACTACACGGGCATTGTCATCGACGAGCAGCAGGCGCAGGAGATTGTCGACGCGCTGGGCGACAAGCGAGCATTGATCTTGGCCAATCATGGCTTGCTCACCTGTGCCGAAACGGTGGAGCAGGCGTTGATCGACATGCTCGATATGGAACGCACCTGCAAAGTGAATCTGACGGCCATGTCGTCCGGGCGACCAGTACACGCCACGCCGCCCGAGGCCGCGCGGCAAGCCCGCAGCGTGCTCACACAGCCGGCCCGCTACCCGTTCCAATGGGCGGCCATCTTGCGGGATCTCGACCGTCACGAGACGGACTACAACCCGTGGCGTTAGCAAAAGCGCGTGACGCGTGCCAGTCTCGCCTGGCAGCCGGATGACCGACGAGGCGGCCCACGCTGGTTGTTTGCGATCGGTGGCGCCTGTTGATTACGGCGAGGTTTTGCCGCGGTGCAGCCACACGGTCATGGCTCCCGGTTCGCGGTGGGCCCAAGCATAGTAAGGAATGGCCCGCAAGCGAACAGGTTGCTGTTTGGTTGCGTTGGCGTTGTCCGAGTCGACAGGCACGTGCGCCGCAGCCTGCACAATGGTGATGCCGCCCAACAGATCGTCGCGATATTTGGCCGTGAGCGGCGCATCGTCGGGCAGCACCATTCGGCGCACGTCGGCCGGGTGGTCGCATGCCTCGACGCAATAAACGATCGGCCCACGCTGAATGGCCACGCGCTGCCGATCGGCGGCCACGCGATCGTGGGCCACCACGCGCCGCACGGGCATCGGCAGTCGTAGTTCCACCACATCGCCGCTCGACCAACGACGCTGCAAGACGGCGTAGCCCTGCTCGATGCGGATTGCGTCGACCGCCTGGCCGTTGATCGTGATCTCAGGCGGCGTGGATCGCGGGCGAACGAAGCGGTACAAGTCGCTCGGCACCGGCTCGTTGCGCACCCAGCCGGGTATGCGAATGCGAAGCGTCAGTTCGGTCGGTTGCTGCATGTCGACACGCAGCGTGATCCGTTCGTCCCAGGGGTAGCGGGTTTGTTGGGTGAGCGAGACCGTTTGCCCATCGAGCGGAATACTCGCCTTGCTGTCGACAAACAGGTTGACGTAGATCGAGCGATCGGCCTGCGCGTAGATGTAGCCGGCCATCGAGGGGATGAACCGCACGATATTCACCGGGCAGCAGGAGGTGCCGAACCAGGGACTGCGGCCGGTGTGACCGTGGTTGAACGGTGTTTTGCCATCGTGCTCGAGCGGGTTGGGATAAAAGAAACGATCGCCCGAGAGTGCCACGCCTGAGAGAAAGCCGTTGTAGATCACGCGTTCGAGCACGTCGATGTATTTGGCTTCGCCGTGCAGCAGGAACATGCGCTGGTTCCAGAACGCGTTGCCCACTGCCGCACAGGTTTCGCAGTAGGCGGTGCGATTGGGCAGTTCGTAGTCGTCGCCAAAGGCCTCGCCCACGCGC
>WGDQ01000689.1 GCA_015493185.1 Planctomycetaceae bacterium | reverse complement strand
TTGGCCTGTAATAATGTTGTACTGGCGGTTCTCTCTGTTTGCGTTCGGGTTTGGCAGCCTCTCGATGTTGGGTTGGCTGGCGGCTGCCGCTGCGCCATTGCTCATTCATCTTTGGAACCGCAGACGGTACCGTGAGACATCTTGGGCGGCGATCGATTTCCTGCTTGAGGCGCTGAAGAAGAACGCCCGGCGGCTGCAATTCGAGCAGTGGTTACTGCTGGCCTTGCGAACCTTGATTATTCTTCTCGTCGTGATCGCCCTGGCTGAACCCTATTGGAATCGGCAGGGGCATCCCATCGTTGCCGGCGAGCCGACACACCGGGTGATTGTGCTCGATGGATCGTTTTCGATGGCCTACCGTCCGACGGATCAAAGCCGATTCGAACGCGCCAAGGAGCTCGCCGCCACGATCGCCAGCGAAAGCAGACGCGGAGATGGAACCTCGCTTGTGCTGATGGCTTCTCCGCCACGCGTGATTGTTGCGTCGCCGGCGTTCGAGCCCCGGGTCATTTTGGAAGAGATCGAGCAGCTTCGCCTTCCCCACGGCCGGGCCGACCTGAATGCGACGTTGGCGAAGGTTCAAGAGATCATCGAGCGCGTAGAGAAGGAAAACGCCCGGCTGAAACAGCACGAAGTGTACTGGCTGACCGACTTGCAACGCAGCACCTGGTGGGCCGACGATTCCGACGGCATGCGGCGCACGATCGCCGCGCGAGCCCGCGATCTTTGCCAGCGGGCAGCGTTCACGGTGGTCGACCTTGGACAGCAGCAGTGCGAAAACCTGGCCATCACGCAAGTGTCGCTCGATGCGTCGCTGGCCACGGTTGCACGCGATGTGGTCATTCAGGCCCAGGTTCGTAATTTCGGGCAGCAGCGCCGTGCGGCACAGGTCGTGGAATTCTACGTTGACGGACACCGCGTGGGCGAGCAGATGGTCGACATCGAACCCGCCGGCGAAGGGGTCGCTTCGCTGTCGTATCGTTTCGACAGCGGTGGCGATCATGCGATCGAAGTGCGGCTACCGGGCGACTTGCTCGAAATAGACAACCATCGCTGGCTATCCGTTCCCGTCAAATCATCGCTGCGCGTACTCTGCGTCAACGGCCGTCCTGCGGCAGCCGGTTTGCGCGGCGCGACCGACTATTTGCAAGTGGCCCTGGCCCCCAGCGGCGATCTGGAGCGCAGCCTGGTTCGGCCGGAAGTTGTGCCGGAGAGCGCCCTGGTCGAGTCGGACCTGAACTCATACGACTGCGTGTTTCTTGCCAACGTGGGCCAGCTAACTTCAAACGAAGCCAACCTGCTCGATTCCTACGTACGCCACGGCGGGGCACTGGTCATCTTTCTGGGCGATCAGGTCGTGCCGGATAGCTACAACCGGTACTTGGGTGGCGAGTCCCCCGGCCATCGGCGTCTTTTGCCTGCCCGGCTGGAAAAACCCGTGGCCGAGGGCAGCTACCGTTTCGATCCGCTCGACTACGCGCACCCGATCGTGCAGGACTTTCGCGGGCGGGAGAAGGCCGGTCTGCTAACCACGCCGGTTGCTCGCTACATCCGCCTGCGGGTGCCCGAGGAAACCAAAGCGCGGGTCGCGTTGGCATTTGTGAATGGCGACCCGGCCATCGTCGAAGAAACCATCGGGCGCGGGCGCGTGATGCTCGTGGCCACCAGCGCCGATACAAGCTGGACCTCGATGCCTGTTTGGGCCAGTTACCTGCCGATTGTGCACAACTTGTTGCGGTTCGGCGTAAGTGGCCGGCAAGCCGACCGCAACGTGCGCGTTGGCCAGCCGATTGGTTCCTTGGTGCCGGTGTCGGCAGCCGACGCAAGTCTGATATTGCAACGTCCCACGGGCGAGCGGCGCGTTGTCCGCTTAGAAAGCCAGGACGGGGGCTATGCCTGGCATTACACCGAAACAGACACTAGCGGGCTTTACGTAGCCGAAGCCGGCCCGCCCGTATCGCGGCGCGAGCTGTACGCAGTCAATGTCGACACGGCAGAAAGCGATTTGACCAAAGTGACGGCCGAGCAACTGCGCGACGACATCTGGCCCGGCGCGGCGTTTGCGCATCAAACGACATGGCAAGATTTCAACGAAGCACCAACCACTGACGTGAGCCGGCGGGAATCGCTGCACCGCTGGTTGCTCTACGGGGCGTTGGGGCTTTTGCTGCTGGAAACGCTGCTGGCATGGCGTTTCGGAAGCCGGATGGCGTGATGACTTCGACTTTGCCGCGATGGCTCGAACACTTGTTGGGGGTCGAATCGGCCGACAGCGGGGAAGGTACGGTCTGGCGGCTTCAGTCGGCCTGGGACTGGGCCCCATGGGTCACCCTGTTGTTCGCTATTCTCACCGTGGCGTTTGTGCTCTTCGTCTATTTCCACGAAGCGGGCAATGTCGGTCGACGATTACGAATGGCACTGGCGGCCATGCGGCTGTCGGCGATCGCCATCCTATTGTTCATGATCGCCGAGTTTGTGCTGTCGCTGGAACGGACCGGGCTGCCCTATGTGATTGTGGCCGTCGACGATTCGGCGAGCATGGGCATTGTCGATCGCTACCGCGACGAAGAGCTTGCGTCGAAGCTGAAGCAATGGCTCGCGCACGCCGAGATCGAGGGCCCCGTTTCGCGCATCAATGTGGCCAAAGCGATTTTACTGGACAACAACGCGGCGCTTCTGCGGAAAATGAAAAGCCGCTACAAGCTACGATTCTATTTCATTTCCAACACCGCCCGCGCCGTCGAAGAGCCACTGGCCAGCATCGTGAAAACGCTGCCCGACACCGAAGCCACCGGTCAGGCAACGCGGCTAGGACAGGGACTGCGCAGCATTTTGAGCGATCTGCGCGGCTCGCCGCCAGCGGCCATCGTGCTGCTGACCGACGGAATTACGACCGATGGCCCATCGCTGAGTGAAGCGGCTCTGGAAGCCAGGCGTCGCGGTGTGCCGCTGTTCACAGTCGGAATTGGTGATGAACACCCGCTGCGGGATTTGGCGGTGGAAGACCTGCTCGTCGACGAGGTGGTTTTTGTAGATGACATCGTGCAATTCGAGTTCAAGCTGGTCGCTACGGGCTTCGAGGGGCGCGACGTAGTGGTTCAGTTGAAACGGCAGGGCGAGTCGCAGCCGTTGGCGCAAACCACCGTTCATATCGAAACCGACGGCGAGCCGCAAACCGTGCAGTTGGCACATCGACCGGAAGCCGTAGGGGAATTCGAGTACGTGGTAGAAGTCGAGCCTTTGGCAGACGAAGCAACCGCGGCCAACAACTCGGCACGACGCGTGGTGAGCGTGCGCAAGGAGCAAATTCGGGTGTTGCTTGTGCAGGCTTATCCGAGCTTCGAATTCCGCTATCTTAAAAACCTGCTCGACCGCGATAAAACGATCGACTTGCACACGGTGTTGCAAGAAGCCGATCCCGAATATGCGCAGGTGGACCAAACAGCACTGGTCACGTTTCCGGTCCGCCGCGACGACCTGTTTGGCTACGACACGGTGATTTTCGGCGATGTGAATCCGAGCTTTCTTTCGACTTCCGACCTGCGGCACCTGGCGGAATTCGTGATGCACAAGGGGGGCAGCATGATCTTCATCGCTGGCCCGCGCTATACGCCGCTCGCATATCGCGATACGCCCCTGGCGCCTCTGATGCCCGTGGATCTCGAGCGGCTAAGCGCTGTTGCCTCGCCCTCGGTGGGCACGCGACAAGGGTTCCGAGTGCAGTTGACCGACCTGGGGCTGGCCAGCCCCCCCTTGCAGTTGGGCGATTCGCCTTCCGAGTCGGAGCAGATTTGGCAGAACTTGCCGCCGCTATATTGGCTGTTCGAGGCATCGGCACTGCGAGCCGGTGCCCGCGTGTTGGGCGAGCACCCCACGCTGCTTGGCAGCGACGGACGGCGGCTGCCGGTGATTGCCATGCAATATGTGGGGGCCGGCAAAACGTGGTTTCATTCAACCGACGAAACCTGGCGGTGGCGGTTCCGCATCGGCGACGTTTTTCTTGCGCGGTATTGGGTGCAAACAATCCGCTACCTGAGCCGCTCGAAACTGCTGGGCAAAGATCGCTCGGCAGAGCTCACGACCGATCGGCGAGAATACCAGCGGGGCGAGGTGGTGCGTTTGCGGGTGCGTTTTCTCGACGAACGCGCGGCGCCGGCCGGCGACGACGGCGTGCAACTAATGGTCGAGCATACCGGTGGCAAGAAGCGCCGTGTGGGCCTTAAGCGGCACCCCTCGGCACGGGGTGTGTTTGAAGGGCGATTGACCGACGTGGCGGACGGAAGCTACCACGTTTGGTTGGCCAGCCCCTCGGTCGAAAACGATCCGCCTTCAGCCGACTTTCTTGTGGTGGCCCCACCGGGCGAGACCGAGCGCACCCGTTTGGACGTGGCGGAGTTGTCTCAGGCCGCAGATTTGACCAAGGGGCGCTTTTACCGGGCGATTGAAGCCAAACGCCTGCTGCACGATCTGCCGCGAGGTCGTCAGGTTCCGATCGAAACGCTGCCGCCGCTTGTCTTGTGGAACCGTTGGCCCCTTTTGCTGCTGTTCCTGGGGTTGCTGGTCACCGAATGGGTCGTCCGAAAGCAAAAGGGACTTCTATGACCGTTACTGGTATAACGACACTAGGGCGAACGAGATCGCCAGCGACACGCTTTGCGCCGGGGTCGTGCTGGCAGCCGGCGATTGCGTGTCGTTCCAGCTCACGCGATTGGCCGATCGCTATGCGAGCCGATCGCCTCGGTGCCGCAACAATCAATCGGGCAACCTGCTCGGCCAGTGGGGAAAGCACTTCAGGCAGTTGCCAGGCGGAGCGAACCGTGCGATGAACGCGCATCCTTTGCAACAAAGCGTCTCACGGCTGCGTCGTCGCGCACGGCGGTTGCTGCTGCTCTATGGCATGAGCCGCGTGGTGCTGGTAACTGTTGGTGCCGCAACGGCATTAGGCTTGGCAGGCTGGCTTCTCCGCATCGAGGATCCCGGCTTGCGAGTGATGGCGAGCGCCACGGTGCTTGCGGTTTTTGGCTGGGCCGTGGTGCGATACCTGATCGCTGCGATTTTTC
>WGDQ01000688.1 GCA_015493185.1 Planctomycetaceae bacterium | reverse complement strand
CCGGATGTCTTCACCCACCCGAAGTGTTTGTAACGAGGCGGCTTTCAACACAAGCCGGCTGATGCGTTGAGCGAATATCAAATTCTAGCTTCGAGACCTCCGGTACAACCGGCAGCGTGGCTTTGTTGCAAGGCAACCGTCTGCTAGCCCAGCAAATGCTCGATGGGCCCCAGCGAACGGCTCAGACCTTGGCCCCCGCTATTCGCGATCTTCTCGCTCACGCGGGCTGGAAACCCTCGCAGGTGGGGCTCGTGGCCGTTACAACCGGTCCAGGATCTTTTACCGGACTGCGAATCGGGGTGACCACGGCCAAAACGTTCGCCTACGCCACCGGGGCCGACCTGTTGGGAGTGCATACCCTCGAGGTCATCGCCGATCAGGCACCGAACGACATTCCCGAGCTGTGGGTCACGCTGAATGCCCAACGGGGCGAACTGTTTGCGGCCCATTTCCGCCGCGACGAGCAGGGCATCATGCGACCAACCACGCCCACGCGCATTGTCGTGGCTTCCCAGTGGCTCACGTCGCTGCCGGCCGGCACGCATCTGGCCGATCCGAAGGTCGAGCGTTTCGAACCCGGCTGGGTCCGTCATCTCCGCCTGCTCGATGCCGAACTGGCGCGTCCCACGGCGCACAGCGTGGGCCGTGTTGCCGCGCGCTACGCTGCCCAGGGGCGTCGCGACAGCGTTTGGTCGCTGGTGCCGCAATACTTTCGCCGTAGCGCGGCCGAGGAGAAGTGGGAGCAAAAACACCGTGCCCCCTCGGTCGAAAAAAGCGGCTGAACGGCCCATGGCCCCGATCGTCTGCCGCCCCTATGGCTCGCACGATTGGGTCAGCAGTTCGCGAAGCCTCGGATCGTCGAGCCCGCTGGCCACGAGCCGCGCGCCGGAAAAATCGTGGTGCTGGCTATGCGGTCCGGGCACTGCGACCGCTACCGCCCCGGCCGACACAGCCGCCCGGCAACCGTGGCCGCTGTCTTCCAGCACCAGCATTTCGCGCGGTTCCACATCGAGCCGCCGCGCGGCTTTCTGATAAATTTCCGGATGCGGCTTGCCCTCGGTCACATCTTCGGCCGTAAGCAGAAAGCAAAACCGCGGCTCCAGATCGAACTGCCCTAGCACCTGGCGCACAAAATCGCGCCCACTGCTGGTGGCCACGGCCTTGGGCAGGCCGAGCGATTCAATCGCTTCGAGCAGCTCCATCAGGCCCGGCATCGGTGCGAGTCGCTCCGGAAGAATCCGCTGGAAAATCTCGCGCGACTCGGCAGCCAGTTGCTCCACCGTGGCGTCGAGCCCGTGCCAGTCGATCATGATTTGCAGCGATACCGGACCGGGGCGCCCCATCATCGCATCGAGCAATTCCCGCGACCATCGGTGGCCCCGCCGCGCAAGCAGTTCGGCCCCCACTTCTTGGTACAGCTCTTCGGTGTTGAACATTAGGCCGTCCATGTCGAACACAACAGCCCGGATCGCGTTTTTGTCAGGCATGGTGCAACGTCGTATGCTGCTCGTCAGAACCCTCGGCCGAAACCACCGGCGCCGCGGCATCCTTGGATGCCGGGTCCACGGGCGTAGGATCGACTGCCCGTGCCGACGCGTGCCGCGATCGGGCGGCCCGCAGGCGGCGAACCACCGGACGCACCACGCGGTAGCTGGCCAACAGGCTTCGTCCGACCACGCGGCCGGGTGCTGCCACAAGCCGCGCCACGCGATAGCTGCCCGTTCGCCACGATCGCGTAGCCTCGCTCGAAGGGCCGAGAAAATCAAGCCGCTTCAACTCCGGCTCATGTTCTTCCAGCCAGTGAATCATCTGCCCCATCAGCAGTTGGCCGGGGCTTAGTTTCGCATAGGCTTCGTCGTAGGCGATTTTCATCAACGAGTAGCAGCCCTTGGCCAGAAAGCCGTATTGAAAGGCGATCGGTCGGCCGTTCAATTCCAACAGAGCCAGCAAAAGCTGGTCGCGTTCGGCCAGCACCCGCGCCTGGGCGCAATAGAAATCGAACATGCCCGGCGTTTCTAGCACCGTGCTTCCGCGGCGGTGCTTCCAACATCGGGTTTCCACCTCGAAGCCGCGCCGCAAGATGCCGCGCAGCGCATCGACGGCCGGCTGGCGATGCACGATCAGCCGGCCCCCCTCCGCGGCAAACGATCGCCAACGTCGGCGAATGTTCCGTCGATGATTTCGCGATCGTGAGGCAAGATACGCCTCCCAGCTCTCGGGCAACAGCGTTTCGTCGATCGTGGTCAGATCGATCAGCTCGGAAGAAATGCCTGCCTCGTTCAGCACTTCGACCAGCGCCAGCCAGCGGGGCGAATCGCTCTCGATCGGTTCGAGCCACAGCCACGGCCAGGCGGAATTGGCCAACCCCTCGCGCACCAGCACTCCCAGGGCCTCGCGCCAATCGGCCTGCGGATCGAGCAGCAGATTGCCCCCCAACGACCAGGGGCTCACGGGCAGTCGGCCCACGGGCAACCAGCCTCTGAGGCGGCTTCCATACAGTGGCAATCCGGCCACGTAACGCGAACCATCGGCCACGGCCAGAATGCGCGGCGGCGCCTCGGCAGCGAAGTGCCGATACCATAATTCCAACGGTTCGAACGCCGCCAGCGGCAGCGCCACATCGCTGCGACGCCAAAGGTCGTTCCAGGCAGCCGCATCGCGGCGCCACGATTCGATCGAGCGATGTTCGATAAGACGATACGTCACGTCGCCGTCGACTCCTCGCGATCTTTCGATTCCATCACCCAACAAGGCGTCTTCCAAATCCAGTCACGTCGCCGGCGGCCCAGAGAAAAGCCCGCAACGAAAGCGCGCGAGGTTTTGCACCACACCGCGCCGCACTGCCGGCCATCCGCGGCAATTCTCGATGGTTGCCCCCTCCCGACGAAACGAATCATCCTTCCGTCGTCCCCCTGTCGCACCGCTGCGCGAGCGATCGACTTCAAGCACCCCGCGGCGCCCCATTCGCAACAATCGTGCCCAGCTAGCGACGTTGTGTGTCGTATGTCCAACTAGCGACGTTGTGCCTGCATCGCAACACGGAGCTGGCCGGTGCATCCGGGCGTCGTGCCTCGCGTCCCGTGTTCTTCCGCTTCCAAAGCCATCTGTTGCAGCAAGGTTCACAGAACGCAGGACGTCGGCAAAGACGAAGGCGACCCTTTCCTCGATATCGCCCCCTGGTGGCCGCTCGGCTGCAAGGAAAGTGATGCTGGGACCGCTTTCGATCTGATGGGGCGATCAGCCGGAGCAAATGCCCGGAACAAAGCGAACATAACGCCCGCCGCCGCAAAGCCCGCATAAACGGTATGCCTGCATCAGGCGTCCCCGATTCGGACGCCGCAGCTTCTAAAGATCGCCCCGGAGGTCGACTTCCCCCAAAAAAGTCGAGAAGCGCGGCACGGCGGCGTTGCGAAAAAAATCACGCCGGCAAAGCATCGCCGCGAGCCAACTCTTCGATAAGCCAAAGAAGCTCGCCCAGCATCATGCTCGTGGCGCCCCAAATGCGATGTTGCTGCCAGGCAATGTGCGGCGCTGAGAATTCAAGCCGCCGGTGCCGCCGCACCTCGATTCCTCGATGGCCCGGATCGAGCAGATGGCTGAGCGGCACCTCGAGCACTTCGGCCACCTCGCGGCTACAGGGTGCGAAGTCGGGCCGGCGCGGTGCGATGGCCACAAACGGACGCACGGCAAAATCGGTCACAAACAAATACAGCGGCGACAAACGCCCGATGATCTGCAACTCCGCGGAGCCGACCCCCAACTCCTCCTCGGTCTCGCGCAGCGCGGCCTGCTCGCCGCTCTCGTCCGCTTCGATCACGCCGCCCGGAAAGCTCACCTGCCCGGCGTGGTCTACCATGGTGGCCGGACGCACCGTGAGCGGAATGTGCCAAGCGCCGGCGTGCCAATAGAGCAGTGCCAGCACAGCGGCCGGTCGGGCTGAAGCCGGTGCCGGTGCATAATGCCGACCGAAGCTCAGCTCGGGCTCGAACTGCGATTGTGCCATCCGCCCGGGCAAAGGCTGCTGCAAACGTCGGCCCAGCTTTTCGGCCAACTCGCGATCGTGGGCCACATGGCCAGCGTCCACATCTCACCCCATCCTGGTTTGCTCCGCCCGGCCGCCGTCCGATCTGCGGCCGATCGTTCTGATGGCCCGGCGAACCCTATACGTCACACGTCGCCCGTGGCGTCTTCCAGCACGTCCTCGGCAACATAAATCGGCAGCGGCGGGTCGCACGTCACCGCCACGGCGATCGCATCGGAGGGCCGCGCGTCGATTTCGATCAATTCGCCATCTTGCCGCAACCGCAGCCGGGCAAAGTAGGTGTGTTCCTTCAGCTCGTTGATGATCACATCCTGAAACTCGGCGCCCAGGTGTTCGGCCACGCTCACCAACAAGTCGTGCGTGAGCGGCCGCGGCGACGAGTAGCCCTTCACCCGACGGTCGATGCTCGTGGCTTCGAACACGCCGATCAGAATCGGAAATGCCCGATCGCCGTCGACTTCGCGAAGATAGATCACCTGCTGATCGTTGATTTCGCTGATGATGATCCGCGCTAACTCCATCTGGACGGGCATTGGCCGAACCCTTGCACAAGCGGCACGCTGACAGGATGAATCCATACGACACGACACGACGCGATACGATCGATCCACACGTGCAATGCGAATCGTCGTACCACCGCACCACGACGCCCCCCTACGGCTGCCGCGGAACCATCGCTTCCACACTTTTTCCGGTGGGCACCCCATTATAGAAGACCGACCAAGCCCCCGGCCAGGGTGGCGCGCCGCGGCCCGGGCGAGCAAGCAAAAAACGCACTGTTGGCTGCTCTTCCGGTTATAGGTCTATTCATGCGTGGAAGACGAAGGATGCCGCGGCTTTTGCGTTCCCACAATGCGGCATCGCTGCCGCGCATCGGCCAATGCATCGCCCGTGGGTGCCCGCCACCACCACGCCCCCCTTTGCCGCTTGTCGCCTCGGCGAGGTTCTTCCGTTCTTCAGCGAGTGCCCGAGTGCTCGCACCCCTAGCAATGATTGGCCCGGTTTGCTAATCTCACGAGCTATAATTCACATCGTGTTTCGCCCCAGCACCCCCCGCGGCGGCTTCTCATCAGGTCGCACACAAGGGGGCCGACGCGTCGAGATAAACCTCTGTCTTGTTCACGGCGAGTGGAGCCTTATGAAATCGGCAATTACGGGTGTCACGCCGCCTCAGGTGGGCGAAGTGACGGTCATGACGGTTTGGCCGTCGATCGCCATGTATCCCATCGCCCGCGCCATGGGCCGCCTTTTCTTGATCCGCACCGGTTGGAGCATCTTCACCGTTGGCCATCTACTGATGTTGCTTTCCATCCCGCTGGCCATCGCGCTCTACTTCCGCCGCCTGGCACCGTGGGCCTGTCGGCGCTACACGCTCACCAACCGGCGCGTCGTCGTGCAGCGTGGCATTTTTGCCAAACCCGAGCGCTGGGTGTCGCTCGAAGATTTCGATTCGATCGAAATCGAAGTGCTGCCGGGCCAAGAGTTCTACCACGCCGGTCAGCTCATCTTCCGTAACGGCGATATCGAAACATTTCGTCTGGCCGCCGTGGCCCATCCGCAGTCGTTCCGGCACACGTGCCTCGACGCTCATAAGGCCTATGTCGAGGTACAACGCATCGTCGAGCAGCAGCAGAAAGAAACTCAAGAGGCGGCGTAAACGGTCATCCGGCCCATACGGCCGCCGCCCAACGCCTCGCGCGATCTTCGTCTTCGCCTT
>WGDQ01000687.1 GCA_015493185.1 Planctomycetaceae bacterium | reverse complement strand
TGCTCTTCGGCCCGAGCACCGATCCGGACGTGGTGCGCGAGTACCATCAGGCATTGGCCAACGGGCATGAGCTGACACAAGACATTTTGCTCTATCGTCGTGATGGACGAACCTTCTGGGCCGAGTGCAATTGCATCCCGGTTCGCGATAGCCAGGGTCGGGTGATTCGTTGGATCGGCATCGACACCGACATTACCAAACGGCACCAAACCGAAGAGGCATTGCGCAAAGCGAAGGAAGCGGCCGAAGCGGCGAATCGGGCCAAGAGCGACTTTCTGGCCAACATGAGCCACGAGATTCGCACGCCGATGAACGCGATCATCGGCATGACCGAACTGGCGCTTGCCACGGACCTGACGCCCGAACAGCGAGATTATTTGGAAACGGTCCGGTCGTCGGCCGAGGCCCTGCTGGAGCTGCTCAACGATATTCTCGATTTGTCGAAAATCGAGGCCGGCAAGCTCCGCATCGAGCAGGTCGATTTCAACCTGGCCGACGTGGTGCGAGAAACGGTGAAGGCGCTGGCCGTCAAGGCGCACGAAAAGGGGCTGGAACTGGCGGTTCACATGCCGATGGACGTGCCGCAATATGTGCGGGGCGATCCGGTGCGGCTGCGGCAGATTTTGTTCAACCTTGTGGGCAATGCCATCAAGTTCACGCCCAAGGGCGAGGTGGTTATCGACATCGAACAGCAGTGGCGGGCCGACGACGAAGTGGGCCTGCACTTTTCGGTGCGCGATACGGGCATCGGCATTCCGCCCGATAAGTTGGAGCACATTTTCGAGGCGTTCACACAGGCCGATACGTCGACCACGCGGCACTACGGGGGCAGTGGATTGGGGCTCACGATCACGGCCGAGTTGGTGCGGCTGATGGGTGGCCGAATCTGGGTCGAGAGCCAGGTGGGCCGAGGCACAACGTTCCATTTCACGCTGCGGCTGCGGTTGGCCGAAGCACCGGCAAAGCCGACGCGTGGCGACAGCTCGCGGCTCGAGGGGCTTTCGGTGCTGGTGGTGGACGACAACCTGACCAACCGTCGCATTCTCGATGAAATGTTGCGCGCCTGGGGCATGCGGCCAACGTTGGTCGACAGCGCCGAGGCCGCGTTGGAAGCGCTCGAAGCAGCCGCCCGCGAGGGCCGCCGGTTCGACATGGTGCTGCTCGACAGCATGATGCCCGGCATGGACGGTTTCCAACTGGCCGAAACGCTTCAGAAACGAGCCGACCTGCCCCGCGCTACGGTGATGATGCTCTCCTCGGCCGATCGCCCTGGTTCAACCGAGGCATGCCGTCGACTAGGAATCGCGCACTACCTGGTGAAGCCGATTTCGGCCACCGCGTTGGTGGAAGCCATGCTTCAGATATTGGACGAAGGCGACCACGCACGCACAGCGACTGAGACTGCGAGCCCCGCAGGGCAGCCCCATGCCGAAAAGCCTATCGCAAAAGGTAGTGGAGAAGCAGAAGCGAATGCGTCCTCGACCACATCGAATTTGCAACGAGCCGGCACAAGGGCAGCCGACGAAGCAGCGGCGCGAAGCGGCACGGCACGAGAAATCAACGACGGCGTCACCCATGAGATGAAGGCGAGCGGTGCCGCTCGGTCAGCGACGCAAAGTTATCACAGCGAGTCGGCGGGCGAGTGCCGGCCGTGTCGGGTACTGGTGGCCGACGATCACGATGCGAACCTGGCGTTGATGACAGCCATTCTCACCAAGCGCGGTTGCGAGGTGGTTCAGGCACACGACGGCGCCGAAGCGCTGGAACGTTTGGAGCAGCAGCCGATCGACGTGGCGCTGGTTGACGTGCAGATGCCGCAAATGGATGGCTTTCAATTCACCGAGGCCGTGCGGCAACGCGAGCAGAAAACGAACCATCATCTGCCCATCATCGCCGTGACGGCCCACGCCATGTCGGGCGATGAGCAGCGGTGCCTGGCAGCCGGCATGGACGACTACCTTGCCAAACCGATCGACGCCCGAAAGCTGATCGAAAAAATCGAGAAGCACACAAGCTGCTGCGAGCAACGGCCGGCCGGAGCAGACAGTTCGCGAACCGAGGCATCGCCGGCATTCGACTTTTCGGCGGCGTTGGAGCGGATGGATAACGACGAGGACTTGCTCGCGCAGCAAATGACGTTTTTCCTGAACGACGGGCCGGCACTGCTGGAGCAGATATGCGATGCCATCAAGCAGCAAGACAGCCGGCGGCTGGAGATTGCCGCCCATCGGCTCAAAGGGCTGCTAGCCGGTTACGATCATCGTGAGGGCGCGGCGCTGGCATTGGAACTCGAACAGCAAGGCCGCGGCGGATCGCTCGAACACGCCGCAGAGACGTGCCAAAAGCTTCGCCCGCACGTCGAGTCGCTGGCCGGCGCGATCGAGCAGTATCTTCAGCGGCATGGGCATCGGCCATGAAACTGCGTTGGCGGCCGGACTGCGGCAGGCATCGTACTGCTGGACCTCACCATTGAACCGGCAAGTTGCGCAAAGCCGGTTTCTGCGATCTGCTTCCGCGGCGAGGTGAGCGGGGTCGGTTTCTTCACAGCGGCCTCGTGCGGATCGTCGTCTCTGTGCGGTCTTTCTTTGGATACGCGGTATCGACGAGGCGCTGATCCGGTGCTGCCCGTCTTTTCTGGTTTGCCAGTCTTCGCCGTTTTCCGTTCGCTACGAAATCGGGCTTGCCCTGAGCGGGGGATGGCTGCTAGGAAAACGCCGATTCTACTTGGCGCCTCTTACGCAGACGGAAAACTTGATGAAGCCGATTCTTACACCCTCCCGCTCGCTGGTGCTGGCCTTGGCCGGCGTGCTTTATCTATATCCCCTCACGCTCGGCATTCCGCTGCTCGATCCCGATGAAGGTCTGCACGCAGCGATTGCACAAGAGATGGTGGAACGGGGCGACTACGTGACGCCTTGCCTGGAAGGCGAGCCGTTTTTCGACAAGCCGGTTTTCTTCACGTGGGCACAGGCCTTGTCGCTGCGATTGTTCGGCATGAACGAGGTCGGCGTACGTGTACCGGGCATGCTATTCGGCCTGTTGGGTGCCGTAACCACGGGACTGCTGGCCGGGGTGTTGTTCGGACGGCAGGTGGCACCGTGGGGCGTGCTGTTTTATTCGACGCTGGTGCTGCCCGTGGCGCTGATGCAGGCGGCTGTGCACGATGTGGCACTGGTTCCGATGACGAACCTGGCGCTGCTGTTCTTTTGGAAAGCCCATGCGGCAGGCAAAGAACCGGTGGCGTGGCTGCACTTTACTTTGGCGGGCGTGATGCTGGGACTGGCTTGCCTGACGAAGGGACTGATTGGTGTGGCCATTGTGGGCGTGGTGTTTCTGCTGTACGTGCTCGTCACGCGGAGCTTGCGCGTGCGCACCATTCTTGGCGGCATGCTGGCCCTGGTGGTTGCCGTGCCAATTGCGACGCCGTGGTTTTACGCTATGGAACAGCGGCACCCGGGCTATGCCTACTACTACTTCATGCAACGGCACTTCCTGGGCTATGTGACCGATAGCCAACTTCACGGGGACGAGCCGTGGTGGTACTACGTGCCGGTGTTTTTGGGTGGCGCGTTGCCATGGGTGGTCTATTTGCCACCTGCTTTGCTGTTCTGGTATCGGGGCGCGAAGCTCGGCGAGCGAAACATCGAAAAGCCGTTAACGTTTTGCTGGCTGTGGATTGCCGGCGGACTGCTGTTTTTGTCGGCGGCCCATTCGAAGCTGCTCACCTATCTCTCGCCAGTTTTTCCTGCCGTGGCCTTGATTGCCGCGGCGGCCTGGGCATCGTTGTTCGAAAACTCGACGCCACGGACGGTGCGGGCAGCGATGCAGTGGACGCTGCTTCTTGGCGCGTCGCTGGCGCCGATCATTCTGCCAGCCGCCATGATGGTGACGGCACATCGGTTCGACATTCGTTTTGGCATCGCAACCTGGGCCGTGGGACTGCTGATTTCCTGTGGGCACTGGCTGACCTTGCCGCTCTGGCGTCAGCGATCGCCCCGCCGGGCACTGGGAACGGGCGTGGCCGTGCTGGCGCTGACGTTCGCTTTTATCATGACCACGATCGTGCCGCACGTGGCAGCCACAGTGACCGCCAAGCCGTTGGCCGAGTATCTCAACCGGCGCGGTCGGCTACCGGCCCGTCTGCTGGTCGTCGATGAGCGGATCGGGTCGTTGATCTTCTATCTCGACCCCGAGCTGCGGCGGCAACTCAAACCGGGACAGATTTGCAAAGTGGAGGCCGCCGAGATTGTCGACCCGCACGATCTTCCGCCCGATACGCTGGTGGCCATTCCGCACAAACGGCGCGAGGTGGCGCGGCGCTTGCTGGAGAAGGTGCCCGCACAGGCCGTGGGGCATTATGATCTGGTGGTTTCGGCGCCGGCACCGATTCCTTACGACGTGGTGAACGACCGCCCGCTACCCGAGGGGAGCACGGTGCAGCCGTCCGATGTTCGACACACGAGGGCCGCAGCCACGACAGC
>WGDQ01000686.1 GCA_015493185.1 Planctomycetaceae bacterium | reverse complement strand
TCGAGACACTTTACGAGCAGGTTCGCCCGTCGGATGGCCCCACGGTGCTGGAGCTGTTTGAGCGTGTCGATACAGAGTTTGTCGACTTCGCTCCCGTGCTTCAGATCTCGACGCCCACGCGGACGTTGGCCGATTGCTATCGCGAGGCCACGGACGAGGCGGGCGACGCGTCCGACGCGTGAGCTGAGCGAGCGTTCGATTCGTCGGGGCTGGCAGACGTCGCGGCTCGGGGCGTATTTTTCGGGCCGCGCTTCTTGTTGGTCTGCCGGTTTCTTCGATTCGTATGACGGCGTGCTACGCAACGTTTTCAGCCGCTTCGTCTCAGCCGCATTGAGTGGTGCTACGGCTTGCCGCAGGTGCTACGGCTTGCCGCAACGCCCGACAGAGAGTGTGCGGTCGGGCTGCTCCGCATGTTTTCCCATTTCTTGGTGCTTTCTTCGCGAGCGCCGGTGCGCCTGCTTTGCGCATATTTCGAGGGCGATGCTTGCCCGTAGGTGATGCGCCGGCTGGTTTGGCAAAAACATGGCGGGCGGTCGTAAATGCCGAGTTGTCGGCTTTTCTTTTTTGCGACGACTAGTTCCTTGCGGCGTCGGGGCTTGCGCTGCCTGAGGCGCGCAACGTTTGGGCGATGGCGCGATGCCCGGTAAAATAGTAATAGACGGGCCGCTCGTGTTCCTCGCTCGTCTGGCCGTTGCGGCGTTGCGGGCCACCGCCGCTCGAACGAGTGCCAGCGGAGGGAACGAAGAGCCGGGCTCGTCTGAGGTTGGCTTCGCGGAAGCTCACTTCTTGCGGTTCATTTCTTGATCTCTGTTTTTGGTTGGGGTGCATCGGTCGTGTCGCGAACAGACCGAATTCGATTGAAGCGCGCTATCCGCGAAGCCGAGGGATACCTCGAGCTGGAGATGCCCCACCATGCGCTGAAGGCGCTGGAACCGATCGACCGACGCCAGAGCGAGAAGAGCCATCAGTTGCTGTACCTTAAAGGCGAAGCGCTTCGCTCGCTGGAGAGGTACAAAGAAGCGATTGTTCCGTTGCGCAAGGCGGTGAATCTGGCGCCGAGCGATGTGCACGCGTGGCTGGCCTTGGCCTGGTGCTACAAGCGCGTGTCGCGGCTGCGGTTGGCAATCAAGGCGCTGCGCAGTGGCCTGGAAGTGCAGCCCGATTTGGCCATTTTGCACTACAACCTTGCGTGCTACTACAGCCTGGCGGGCAATAAGCAGGCAATGTTGGAGAGCCTGTCGCACGCATTGATGCTCGATGCGCGGTTCCGCGATTTGGTGGGCGACGAAACCGACTTCGATCGGTTCCGCAACGATCCAGACTTTCAGGCGCTGACCAGCGTGATCGTGTGAGTTCTCGCGCGGCCCGGTGAGCTTGCGGTTTGGTGTGCCGCTTCTGTGTGTCGCCCCGGTGTGCCGGCTTTGCTGTATCGGTTTGTGCGCCGGTTTGTGCGCCGTGGTTCGGCCGCTGTTTGGTGTTTGTATGGCATCGTGCCGCCGACAGCGCGGCCGTTGTCGTTTTGCCGTGTCGGTTTATGCGCCGAACGGGGTGCCGCGAACCAAGAAGTGCTACGAACCAAGAAGGGCGGTGAACCGACAGAGGCAGCAAAGCGAAGATGCGGCAAACCAGGCGAAAAAAAGAAAAAGGCCGGACGTCTCCGTCGACCGTGTGAAGGTCGACGAAAACGCCCGGCCCGCGGAAACGTTGCGGAGAGCGTGCGACTACCAGAGCAGTTGTCCGCCGATCATCAGGCCGTGCAGGATCAATTCGCCGTTGGTATCGAGGTCTTCGATTCCTCGGGCATCGGCCAGGAAGGGCGGGATTTGGGCGTCGGAGAGCGCCACGCCGCTGACGAACACGGCGCGATAGCCGAGATAAGTGGAAAACCAGCTTGCCGGTTGCCACTCCATGCCGAGGTTCAACTCGCCGAGCATGGAAACGTCGTTCTCGGTGTTCTGGATGTTGAAGCCCTCGAGCCCATCGCCGCGGTAGAGCATGGTGCGACCGCGGACATGGTTGCCGTAGATGCCGCCACGCAGGCTGCCGAAAAGGGCCACGTTACGAAGCACCTGAATGCGACCGTCGGTGCCGAGCTGAAAACCGACGAGGTTGTTCAGCACGTCGATGTCGAGGTAGGCCTCGTTGGTGCCGCCGGCGCTGCCGAACTCGTTGCCGCCCGAGACGGCGCCGAACAGCAGACCTTCATCGAAACGGAAATAGCGGACACCGGCCAGCCAGTTGAGCGAAACGGGCGAGCCGCTGGCCAACTGCACGGGCATGTGCATCAGGTTGATTTCGATGTTGTGAAACTCGTTGGTGCGCGAGACGCGATGTTCGCGGGCAGCATCGAAGAACTGATCGGCATTGGTGCCGCCGATAGTAACGCCGTTGAGGTTGATCGACGTGTTGAGGATGTTGGCCTCACTGCGCACGCTGCCGGCTTCCTCGAAGCGGTCGAGTGTCCAGTACGTGACGCCGATGGCGTGCTCGTTGCCGATCATGCGGCTCAGGCCGACTTCGAAGCCGCCTTTCCAATCGTGAACGGCGGCGTCGCGGGTGCCCAACAGGGCACTGGCGATTTGCGTGTTGTCGAACGTGAGCCAGACGGTGTTGGGATCGTCGCGGGTCATGATCAGTGCGCCCAGTCGGGCCGACCAGCGGGGACCGCAGGGCGTGCCGAAGCGAGCGAAACCGCAATCCGAGCCGGCGTAGCAATCGCTCATGCAGGGACCGGAGAGCGCCTCATCGAAGGCGCACGAGCCGCAGCTCGAGCTGTCTGAGCTGGTCGAGCTGTTTTGATCGACAGCGATGCCGTGCGGTGTGTCTTCGGGCATCGGTGGGGCGGGAGCCGCGTCGTCTTGCCAGGCGGTGTACGTGGTCGAAGCGGGGGCTCCGTTGTAGTGGGCGGTGTGCGGTGCGGCCGGAGATGCGTAGGGCGAGGCATACGGCGAGGCCGCCGCGACGTGCGGTGCGGCCGGCGCTCGGTAGGGGCTGGTGTATGCGGCGGGGCGGGGGGCGTAGACCTGCGAGAGTTCCGACGCACGGGCCGACTGCTGCCAGGCATTGCTGGAAGGCAGCGGCAACAGCGATTGCTGCTGCGTGCCGACCGCCTGGCCGAAGGCGCCCGTGGTGGTTCCCAAAAGGCAGGCCACCATCGCCATCGAACAACGGGCTGTCATAATGGCCGACTCCTTTCTTGTGACTCGATTCCGAACAGCTCTTTTCACCGGAGAGACTCGTACGGTCGGGTGCAACCGATAGAGTTTCTCATGGCGTTTCCTGCGGGGGCGGCACCGCCGCGCAAGGGCAGTGCGTTCCAGTAGACCGAATCGTCGGCTGGCAATGGTGTCGATATGCAATTCGGCGACAGAAGGGCGAAAGTTCTCGGAGCGGGCTATCGTCAAGCGCATCATTCGCAAGACCGGACGTGTACCACGGGCTGCGGCACGATACACCAGCTACGGTGATGAAAACCGGCAAAAGCCGCGTTTCGGCCGTGGTTGATAAAGCGGATTGCCGCTCGATTCAGACAGAGAAACCATGCAGCCTGTGCGACTGCCACCGATCGCACGGCTACCAGCAATCGCGGAAGGCCTGACGTTACAGACCCGCACCAGGGGCTCGTCGCGAAGAAGGGGCTTGTCGTTAGGGCTTGTTGATCGTTGGGCCCTGTGGATGGGGCGGGTATTATTGGTCTTCGCGGCACGGGGCGCGGCGCACCGTGGCTTGTCGGGCGGGTGGTTTTGCCGCGCGGCGATGTGGGGCGCGCCAGCGGCGACGGGCTTCGGTTGTTGTTGCTTTTCGCTTCCAGCAGCCGTAGCGTTTTTGGGTGATAGAGCACGTTGGCGAAATGGTAGTAACAGATACGCAACCCAATACGGAATCAGGTGCGGAGAATCGATGAACCGAAGCGAGGATGCGAAGAACCTGCAAGCAATGCTCGATGCGCGGGAAGGCGATATCGTTCCGGATGAGGTGATTCCGCACGGCAACCTGCCGCCGCTCAAATACCGCGACTTGCCCGAGCCGGTGCCGGTGTGGCAGATGCTGGGCCCGAGCATCATTTTGGCCGGCATGGCCCTGGGCAGTGGCGAATTCATCATTTGGCCGAAATTGACGTACCTGAGCGGCTTCGTGTTTTTCTGGGCCTGTTTGCTGGGCGTGGCCACGCAGTACTTCATCAACATGGAGATCACGCGTTGGACACTGGCCACGGGCGAGAGCGCGATCACCGGCTTTTGCCGGTTGAGTCGGCATTGGGCGTGGGTGTTTCTGTTTTTGAATGTGGTGCCCTGGATCATACCCGCCTGGTCGAAAGGGGCCGCCCAGTTGCTCACGTGGCTTGTTTGGCCCAGCGAAGGCGGGCAGGTGGAAGGGCCGCACGCCACGATGCTGGCCGTGGCCGGGCTGTTTGTTTGCGGCGCGATTCTTACGGCTGGCCCGGTGATTTACGAAACGATCGAACGCGTGCAGATGTTTCTGGTGACGGTCATTCTGGTGCTTGTGGTGGGCCTGGCCATCTGGCTGGTGCGGCCCGATGCCGTGGCGGCGATGATGCGGGGAATGGTAAGCGTGGGACAACTGCCGTCGATGGAGTCGGGCGAGATTACGCCGATCGTGCTGCTCGGCGCGCTGGCCTTTGCCGGCGCGGGAGGAACGTTGAACCTGGGACAGAGCAACTACGTGAAAGACAAAGGCTACGGCATGGGACGCTACATCGGGCGGATTACCAGCCCGATTACCGGACAAAAGGAGGCCGTGGCCGAGATCGGCTATCACTTCCGGCCCACGGCGGAAAACGCGGACCGCTGGCGTCGCTGGTGGCGGGCCGCCGGCTGGGAGCACTTTTTCAGCTTTTTCGTTACCTGCGTGGTGTGCCTGATGCTGCTGACGCTGATCAGCTACAGCGTGTTTTACTCAGGCGAAACGGGCCAGCTTCGCCAGGGAGCACAACAGTACGCGGCCGACATCCAGTTTGTGTCGGGCGAGGCCAAGCAGATTGGCTGCTGGCGAAAAACACCTTTTTTGCTGATGGGCGTGGCCATTCTGCTGACAACCGAATTTGGCGTGT
>WGDQ01000685.1 GCA_015493185.1 Planctomycetaceae bacterium | reverse complement strand
CCGTTGGGGATGGCAATCGGCCGAGCGATTCGCGAGACGACATTTCCGCGAAACACCAACCGCCGGCATGTTTGCCGGCATGGCAGCTCATTCTGTGTTGCCGCTCAATCAGTGTCTTACCGCCGGGGTGGGCTTGATGTTTTGCGTTACCGCGCACGCCGCCGGCTGGCCCCTGCCTCGCGGTGGATCGCAACGCATTGCGGACGCACTGGCCAAACGCCTATTGCACCTGGGTGGCGAGATCGTCGTCTCGCAGCGCGTGCGGCGGCTCGACGAATTGCCGCCGAGCCAGGCGGTGCTGTTCGATACGAATCCGCGACAACTCAGCCGGATTGCTGGCAACGCGCTGCCGTCGCGCTACCGGCAAACACTCGAACGCTTTCGCCACGGCCCGGGTGTGTTCAAAGTCGACTGGGCACTCGACGGCCCGATTCCCTGGAGTGCTGAAGCCTGTCATCGGGCGGGCACGGTTCATGTTGGCGGAACATTTGAAGAAATCGCCCAATCCGAACGTTCCGCCTGGTCATCGCAACCGGCCGAGCGGCCGTTCGTGCTGGTTGCACAACCAACGCGGTTCGACGAAAGCCGCGCACCGCGGGGCAAACATACGGCATGGGCTTATTGCCACGTTCCGCATGGGTGTACCGTCGATATGACCGCGGCCATCGAGGCGCAAATCGAGCGTTTCGCGCCCGGCTTCGGGCAGCGCATTCTGCAACGACACACGATTTCGCCAACCCAACTCGAACAGCGCAACCCGAACTGCGTCGGCGGCGACATTACCGGGGGCGTAATGGACTTGCGACAGTTGTTCACCCGTCCAGCGGCAAGGCTCGTGCCATACACGACACCCAATCCGCGGCTGCTGATCTGCTCGGCATCCACACCGCCCGGCGGCGGCGTGCATGGCATGTGTGGCTATTTTGCGGCCCAGGCCGCACTGCGCGGACCGTTGGCCGAAACGGGCCGACATGGACAGTAGCCCTCGGCGAACGGATCAAACGGATCCATCGCGCCGCCGTCGGATCAATGGGCAAAAAATGAGCAGAAAAGCACTTTCGGCAAAGCCCCAAACGCCCAGCCGGCGCTAGCCAACAGCGTCACGAACGACAAGCGAAAGCGGCTGCTCGGCATTTGGCACTCACCGTTTTGCGTGCCGCTTCGGCATTGCCTTCGTGGAACAAACCGCCTGCGGACGAGTTGTCTCTTGGGATCGCACTTCGGCGACACGGATCGATCGCTGCGGCACAAACGCCCCTGCGTCCCGCTGTGCCCCCAAAGCGTCAAAAGAACGCGGGCCTCGCTATCCTGGTTCGTTTGGTTGTGACTTGTTGACGCTCGCTAGAAATGCCACTACGTTTTGTGTTCAACCGGTTACAAGGTTGTCGCATGCCTCACTTCAACCTTCTCCGCCTTCCTTTCAATTCTTCAATGCGATAGCCAACAACGCAGCATTTCATCGGGAGCCCTAGCTTTGGTGAAACGCCAACGAATCCGTTCGAACCTCGATCGCAATTCGGACATTTACAAAACGAATCGCGAGTCGCTCTTGGCGCAGCTCGAAGAGCTGAACAAGCTGCTCGCGGCGGCCCGCGCGGGAGGGGGCGAAAAATACGTCACGCGTCACCATCAGCGCGGCAAGCTGCTGCCACGCGAACGCATCGAACTGCTGCTCGACCAAGATGCCCCGTTTCTCGAACTCTCGCCGGTCGCGGCAGCAGGCACCGAATATCAGGTCGGCGCCTCGGGCGTCGGGGGTATCGGTGTGGTGGCCGGTGTGGAATGCATGGTCAGCGCCAACGACCCCACGGTTCGCGGCGGTTCGATCAACCCCTACACACTGAAAAAAACGTTGCGTGGTCTGGAAATCTGCCGCAAGAACCGGCTGCCGCTCATTTTCTGCGTCGAGTCGGGGGGGGCCGACCTGCCTCGGCAATCGGAAATCTTCGTACCCGGTGGTGCGGTATTCAAAGAACTAACGCAGCTCTCGGCGATGGGCATTCCGACCATTGCGCTGGTGTTCGGCAATTCGACGGCCGGCGGAGCATACAACCCGGCCATGTGCGACTACGCCGTGTTTGTCAAAGGCCGGGCCAAGGTATTTCTGGGCGGCCCGCCTTTGGTGAAAATGGCCACCGGCGAAGATGCCAACGACGAAGAGTTGGGGGGCGCTGAAATGCACGCCCGCATTTCAGGCCTGGCCGACGAGTTGGCCGTTGACGAATACGACGCCATCCGCATTGGCCGCAAAATTATGGCCAACCTCAACTGGAAGAAACTCGGCCCCCCTCCAAGCGACGACGTAGAAGAACCGGTCTACGATCCCGAAGAACTGCTGGGGCTGGCGCCGGCCGACCTGAAAATTCCGGTCGACGTTCGCGAGGTGCTGGCCCGCATTGTCGATGGCTCACGGTTCGACGAATTCAAACCCAATTATGGAACAAGCCTCGTTACCGGCTGGGCGTCGATCCACGGATTTCCGGTCGGCATTTTGGCCAACCAGCAGGGCATTCTTTTCTCTGAAGAGTCGCAGAAAGCCACGCAATTCATCCAACTGGCCAATCGCAACGACGTCTCACTGCTGTTCATTCAAAACGTCACCGGTTACATGGTGGGCAAAAAATACGAACAGCAGGGCATCATCAAGCATGGCGCCATGATGATCAATGCCGTATCGAACAGCACGGTGCCGCACATCACACTGCAAATCGGTGCCTCGTATGGCGCTGGCAACTATGGCATGTGCGGTCGGGCATACGATCCCCGCTTTCTCTTCACCTGGCCCAACGCCAAAACGGCCGTCATGGGCCCCCAACAGCTCGCCGGCGTATTATCGCTCGTTCAGCGTGCCAAGGCCGAAGCCGCCGGCAAGCCATTCGATGAAGAGGCCGACAAGGCCACCCGCATGTTTGTTGAAAATCAGATCGAACAAGAGTCGCTGGCCGTGTTCAACAGCGCACGGCTTTACGACGACGGCATCATCGACCCGCGCGATAGCCGCACCGTGTTGGGTATCGCGCTCTCAGCCTGCCACTCTGCCGAAGTCCGCGGCACGCGCAACTTCGGTGTGTTTCGAATGTAGAACCATGGAAAAAATCCTGATTGCCAATCGGGGCGAAATCGCTCGCCGCATCATGCGAACCTGCCGCGAGATGGGCATTTCCACCGTGGCCGTGTTTTCCGAACCCGATCGCAACGCCCTCTTCGTGCGCGAGGCCGATCAGGCCGTTGCACTCGGCGGCACAGCGCCCAACGAATCGTATCTGCGCATCGACGCCGTGATCGAAGCGGCCCAACGCACCGGCGCCGATGCAATTCATCCCGGCTACGGCTTTCTGGCCGAAAATGCCGAGTTCGCCGCGGCCTGTCGCGATGCCGGCGTGAAGCTTATCGGCCCATCGCCCGAGGCCATTGCGGCCATGGGTTCGAAGATCGAAGCCAAAAAAATCGTGTCCGATGCCGGTGTGCCTGTGTTGCCAAGCGTGGTTTACACGGGGCAGCCACTCGATGCGTTGCTCGATGAATTGGCCGACCAGCCGTTTCCGTTGCTAATCAAAGCGTCGGCCGGTGGCGGCGGACGCGGCATGCGCATCGTGCGTGAAAAGAGCGAGCTGTCGGCAGCGATTCAAGCCGCACAAAGCGAAGCGGCCGGCGCATTTGGCGACGACACGCTCTTCGTCGAGCCCTATGTCGAGTCGCCGCGGCACATCGAGTTCCAGATATTCGGCGACGAGCACGGCAACATCGTGCATCTATTCGAACGCGAATGCTCGATTCAGCGGCGACACCAAAAGATCGTCGAAGAGGCACCATCCACCGCCCTGAACGACGCACTCCGCGCCGAAATGGGACAGGCGGCCGTCCGCGCCGCCGAGGCCATCCGTTACGTCAACGCGGGCACGGTCGAGTTTCTGCTCACACCCGACCGGCGATTCTATTTCCTCGAAGTCAATACGCGTCTACAGGTCGAGCACCCTGTTACGGAGTGCATTACAGGGCTCGACCTGGTGCGGCTGCAAATTCTTGTCGCACGCGGTGAGCCACTGCCCGATGATGTGCGAAACGCGACGATTGGCGGACACGCCATCGAGGTCCGACTCTATGCCGAAAACCCATTGCAGGGCTTCGCTCCCTCGACCGGCACGCTGCACCGCTTTCGCATCCCTGGCGAGTCGGGCGTTCGCATCGAAGCCGGTTTTACCGATGGCGATGAAATCTCGCCATACTACGACTCGATGTTGGCCAAAGTCATTGCACACGGCCCGACGCGGGAAGAAGCCGCGCGCCGTTTGGCCCGCGTGCTGGCGGCAGCCCAGCTCCACGGCCCGACCACCAATCGCGACCTGCTGGTCCGACTGCTCCGGCATCCCGACTTTCTCTCGGGCGAAACCGACACTCACTTTCTGGAACGTTTTCCGCCAGAGCAGTTGGGGCGCTCGCTGCTGGACGATGCGGGCTTGAAGCTGCATGCCGCGGCAGCAGCGTTGGCACAGCAAGCACGCCGGCGTGCTACGACCAACGTACTGCGACATGTTCCCTCCGGCTGGCGCAACAATCCGTCGCGGCTGCAGCAAACAACTTTTCAAGTAGACGACGAAACGATCGAGGTAGGCTATCGGCTCGACCGCGAGGGCCTGACGCTTGAGATCGACGGTCTTTCCAGCGAAAACGTTCGCCTGTTGCAATGCACTCCCACCGAGGTTGAGCTCGAGCTCGACGGCATCTCGCGCCTTTACGAAGTGCACGAAGTCGACGACACCGTTTACGTGGATAGTTCACTTGGCTCCTGCGTGTTGAAAACGGTTCCGCGGTTCCCCTCTCCCGAGGACGAACTGGCCAAGGGATCGCTCGTGGCCCCACTGCCAGGTGTGATCAACGAGGTGCGCGTCGAAGTCGGCCACGCCGTTCAAGCGGGCGATGTGCTGATCGTGATCGAATCCATGAAAATGCTGCACGAAGTGGCCGCGCCCGATGCCGGTGTGGTCACGGCGTTGCACGTAGAGCCTGCCAGCCATGTCGAGGCCGGGGCTGTGTTGGCCGTGATATCTGACGAAGAGCCCGAAACATGATCTGCGGCTGCTGTTTGGCCGGCTCGCACAGAGT
>WGDQ01000684.1 GCA_015493185.1 Planctomycetaceae bacterium | reverse complement strand
GACCACAGCCCTTGCCGCGCGTTGCAATGCGTCGCAACGCAGCAGCGTTTCAGCGGTCGTGCTCTTCAGTATAAGTTTGTGGCCATGCCGTTCGCAACAAGCGATGGTGTTGCGAGCAAACAAACCCCGCGTTTTTCGTCGTTACCGGCGAATTTTGTTTGCGGGCCGCTCTTCTTCGTCTTCGTCCCACTGCGCGGCTCGCGTGCGGTCGCCAAGTCGATCTGGCCCCAACTGCCGGCCGGGCATCGGCTCGCCATGTGTGCGTCATGGCACGCGGGCCGGGCGTTTTTTCACGTTCGGGTCGTCGCTGCAATCGAGGCCGTTTTCCATCGCGCCCAGCAATGTTTGCGGGCACGGGCACGCGGTTTTTGATTGCTCTAACGCGCAGTTGGGGGAATAATCGTCAACCATAATGTGGCAAACAGACACAGCCGAGACCGAAAGACCGGTGCGGGCCGAACACGTAACAAATGCGTAACGAACACGCCATCAGCGCGTGCCTACCGCGTACCCAAATGCGCGCTGAGCGCGAAAGACGAAAAGCGAACAGCGAAAGACGGCCTTCAAAAAAGACGCCCCTCAGGAAGACGGCCTTCAGGAAAACGGCCCTCAGGAAAACAGCCCACAGGAAAACAGAATCAGAAATCGTAAAGAAGCGAACCCCAAAAAGAGGACTTCGAACCATCATGGCAACCGAGCAACAACCAACGGCGTGCCAACCGCGACGATCGGTTTCTCGCCGAACGTTTCTGACCATGGCAACCACGGGCACGGCGGCCGCCTTGGCGGCGCCGGCCATTCGAACCGTGGCCAAAGGCAACGACCGGCCCATTGTTGGTCAAGGAGATTATCGCTACGAAGTACACCACGATTGGCCCCAACTGCCGGACCGTTTTCACTGGCAAACCACGCACAACGTGGCCATTGATCGGGCCGGTTTTCTTTATGTGATTCACGAAGGCCGGGCTGAGCTGACCGAGCATCCGTCGATTTTCGTGTTCGACCCCGAAGGTCGTTATGTCCGCTCGTTCGGTCAGCAGTTTCAAGGGGGCGGGCACGGCATCGAGGTCCGTGAGGAAGATGGTCAGGAGTTTCTCTACGTTTGCGCCTATCAGCAGGTGAAGTCGTTTGCCAAACTCGACCTGAAGGGCGAAGTGGTTTGGCAACGACGGGCGCCGGTGCAGTCGGGCGTGTACGCCGCTGAAGAAGCGAGCAATCCGCGTCGGGTTTGGGGTCGCGACCGCTTCATGCCCACCAACTTCGCCTTTCTGCCCAATGGCGATTTCCTGCTCGCCGATGGTTACGGATCGTTCTACATTCACCACTACGATAAAGAGGGAAATTGGAAGTCGTGCTTCGGCGGACCCGGGCAGGGAAGCGGCACATTCAACACGCCGCACGGCCTATGGGTAGATAAGCGTCCTGGGCGAGCAGCGCAACTGGTGGTAACCGATCGCGCCCACAATACCTTGCAGTACCTCACGCTCGACGGCCAATACGTGGAAACGCTCGAAGGCTACGGACTGCCGGCCAACATCGACACGTATCAGGATTTGATGGTTGTACCCGAGCTCGTGGCACGCATCACATTGCTCGATGGCAAGAATCGTGTCGTGGCCCGCCTGGGCGACGATGTCGAGCGAATCCGCGGCGATGCGAAGCACACGATCCGTAGTCATCCTGAGCAGTGGAAACCGGGGCGGTTCGTACATCCGCACGATGCCTGCTTCGACGCCGAGGGAAACATTTTCGTGGCCGAGTGGGTCAGCACCGGCCGCGTCAGCAAACTCGTGCGGCTGGCCTGACCGAAGCTGACCGGAGCTGATTGAAAGAGAACCGCACGACAGGGCGGCGCGGCGGTCGCGAGCACATAGCAACTCAGCGCATCGCGTGCTCCGCGGTAGCGTCGAAAGGAACAAAGGGGTCGCGGACTTGTCGTAGGCAGCTCGCGCAGCCGCAATCGGACGACATCCTTCGCAGACGATTGCCCGCCCCTTGCACCTTGGCCCCGGCTTGCGCCCCTGGCTGCCGTCCCAATGCGGGTGGCGAAAACCAACGGCCGGTTGCTGCGTATAATCAGAGCGGCGGCCTGATCGTGGCGGGGGTTCGCGAGCCGAAGCGGAAGCCGGGTCGAAGCAGGAAACGAAACCGAGAATGGAAATAAGAAGCGAGGCCAAATCGTAGTCCGATGTTTGTGGACCGTGTGGAAATCAGCGTCG
>WGDQ01000683.1 GCA_015493185.1 Planctomycetaceae bacterium | reverse complement strand
TGACTCACGCCATGCCAACTGCCTCGGTCTCCGCTTCGGAACCATTGTCTGACGCTGCGATCGAGACCGCGTTCCGCAACACGTCGCGCGGGTGCCGGTGGTTCCAGCGCTGCGGTATCCATTGCTGGTTGTCGCAAGCGGTTGCTCGGTTTGTGGCCGTCGTCGCGCTACTATGGGCCGCTATGCCGGCCACGGTGCTCGCCGCTCCGCTAAGCCTGCAAGTCGACGCTGCCGCCAGCGACGTGAGCCTTACGGTGATGTTTCTCGACTCCATGTTCGGAGGCAGTGGCACCGGCACCGCCAGCGTTAGCGGCAATTTGAACCTGGATGTCGATTGGACAACCGATCCGCTGCTCGGCTCCGTGCCTTCCTCGCTCGAAGTGGTTGCCGGCGATGTCGAGTTGGGCGGGATGGCATTCGAGGCCTGGGTTGGCTTCTTCGGGTTTGTCGACATCACGGCAGATTTGCTCGAAAGCAGTCTCGTGAGTCCTAGGGCAACTGGTATTGCTCCGGCGACGGGAATGAACGTTTTCGATCTGAGCGGAACAACGCTCTCGATCGACGCGGGTTTGTTGTCGTTCGATGCCTTCGGGCCGATCACCGGCTTCGGCGATCTGAGTGTCGACTTCGCGCAGCAACCGGCTGAGTTCGTCGCGCTGCCCGGCTCAACCGTCAAATTGGTCGAAGAGCCACTCTCACCGCAGCAGTCGCAGGTAACGCTCGTGTTGCCCTTGAACCTCGCGTCCACGCTGCGCAGCTCGCCCGTCGACGTCACGGCCACGATCACCGGTCAGCTCATTGCCACGGGCATCCGTCTTGTGCCCGAACCCAGTGGCCTGCTGCTGCTGGCCGTCGGCATCGTATCGTTCTATGCCGTCCGTCGCCGCTGGTCGACTTGAGCCACGAACATCTGCTCCGCAGGTCCGCACGTCGGCCAATTCGGCCGTCCCTCTTTCTTTCCTTTCTTTCTTCCCTCCTTGCAGCCCGCATTGCTCCTTTCCCCCACGGTTGATTTTTGGTCGTTGATCCTTGGATGTCGAACGTCGACCCTGCTGCGCATTTCATTGGGGCTCGTCCCACTTCTCTAGCGATCGGCGATCGCACATCACCGATTTTCGCTGTTGCCGCTTTGGCTGCTCGGGCTCCCAAACGCCGGGCCAAGGCATTCTGCCCGCGTTGCAACGCCGCAATGCCCGGTGGGCAACACGATCACGCGGCGTTGTAACCCCTAAAGTCGTCTCGCGCCTGAAGCACGACATGGCCGATGGCCGATGATTTTCCGATGGCGGTGAAGCGTACCGCATGAAATCGGAACGCGTGGTCCGGGCCCCTCGCCGATGCTCGTTCTTCGCCGCTTCCCTTCGCCCCGCGCCGCTGCGGCGTGGTGTGCCCCGATGCGAACCACAACGGTGTGCTTTTTTTGCTTCGGCCCGTGGCGGGGTTGTTCGTTTCCGATGTTTCAGAAGGCGAACGATTCGGGCCGTTTCCTCAATCGCAGGTGAGACAATGCCGACAGCGCGCCGCAAAACCAAGAGGCCAGCAGTGCAACCTACGGTTGGCGAAGCTGCCATGTGGTGCGACGCACTGGTCGACTACCTCCGCACCCAGTGCTTTCTGGCCGACAACACGGTGCGTGCCTACCGGCGCGACTTGCAGCGGTTTCTGCTCTGGCTGGGCAAGCGTCGGCCTCAAGAGCTCAGCGTGCACGATCTGGCCGACTATGTTGCCTGGTTGGGCGAGCAGCAGCTTGCGCCGGCTTCCGTGGCGAGGCATCTCGTTTCGCTGAAGATGTTTTATCGCTACCTTCAGTTGGAAGGCCAGGTGCGCGACAACCCCGTGGAACTATTGGGCAGCCCCAAGCTATGGCAGCGAATTCCCCAGGTGCTTTCGCCGCGACAACTTCGCGAGCTGCTCGAAGCCCCGCGACCGGGCGAACCGCTCTGGCGTCGAGATCGAGCCATGCTCGAATTGCTCTACGCTACTGGCTGCCGCGCCTCGGAGATTTCGCACCTTTGTCTCGACGATGTGCATTTCGATACCGGTTTCTGCCGTTGTGTGGGCAAAGGAGAAAAGCAGCGCATCGTGCCCTTGGGCGATCGCGCTGCCTCGGCCATCCGTGACTATCTCGATCACGAGCGGCCCGCGCTGGCAGCGCTCGGCAACCGGCCACCGTGGCTGCTGCTTTCCCGGCGCGGGCGACGCCTACGGCGCGAGCGTATTTGGGAGCTGTTCAAGAAATACGCCGCTCGAACCAGCGCCCCGGAGAGAGTGAGCCCGCACACAATGCGGCACACCTTCGCCACGCACATGCTGGCCGGCGGAGCCGATTTGCGGCAGGTGCAGGAGATGCTCGGCCACGCCAACATCGCCACCACGCAAATTTACACGCACGTCGACCCACGCCGGCTGAAACGCGTGCATCAGCAATTCCATCCGCGTGGCTGACACACTGCGAAGAAAGACGCGAAAGAGAAAAAAGCCGGCAGCCGCACAAAACTTCCCCAACTCGCTGCTACTTCGGCACGGCCGGGGCATTGTGCTTTCTTGATCTTGACTCGCTTTTCCTTCTTAGACTGGTCGATGCAGGCCGCCGATAAGTCGGTCGCCTGCTCGCGATCGAAGCCGGAATAGGATTTTGACGACACCTGCTCAAGCGTTCGGTGTCAGCCGGCCGGTTCTCGTGGGGGTGCGAATTTGATGCGCTCGATCAGCCGCACAATACGCCCCGAGTCGGGATCGACGTATCCGGAAACAGCCGTAATGGCATCGACCACGTAGCGGTAGTCCAGGTCGTAGTCGAAGTCGAATTCCACTTCGGCGTCTTCGGCCAGCGAGCCAGGCCCTCCCTCGGGCCCCACAATGGCGATGATCTCGCGCCGCAACGCCTGAAAGCCCGGCAGCGGCCGTTCACCCAGCCGGATGCCCGAAAGCGTACCGTCTTGGTTGGCCAGCAGTTGCACCCGGATCGGCGGCAGCGCATCGGGCGGCGGCCCCTGGCTCGGCGCTGCCAGTGGCATCTTGATGTTGAAGTCGCCCTCGAGCGTCACGATCTTGAACGTCATAATGAAAAACACGAGCAGTTGAAACACGATGTCGATCATCGGTGTCATTTGCAGCTCGATTTTTTCGTCGGTCGATCCGATATGACGAAATTGCATGGCAGCGTCAAATTCTTTCTTCCTGCTTGGCCCGCAGGGCAAACTTCTCGAACTGTTCCTCCTGACACATTTTGATCAATTCTTGCACCACGCCTGCCTTGGCGTCGGCATCGGCCCGAATGATCACGGTGGTCGTGCTCGGATCTTGTCCCAGGGCCACCATGTAGTTCCGCTCGCGTTTCAGCAGTTGCGGAAGCTCCCGATACGGAACCTCCTGTCCGCCGA
>WGDQ01000682.1 GCA_015493185.1 Planctomycetaceae bacterium | reverse complement strand
GCTGCCGGCTGGTCGTTCAACGTTCGCCAGGCGGCCGCGTCTTCGCCATCGAGTCGCAGGGTGAGGCATTTGGCGCTTCCGCCTGATTTGACGAACTCGCCCAGCGGCGTGGCGTGCGGCTCGTAGCCGCGTTGTAAGAGCGCTTCGTGCAGCTTGGGACAACCGGTGTTCGTAATCACGTGCCGCCCTAGCACCACGGCATTGCACGCGAAGTGGGTGGCTTCTTCTTTCGAAACGGCGATCAGCGTTTCGACCGACGCGGCTAAAGCCCGTCGACCGTAGTCGTCGAAGGCCTCCGGGTAATAGATCGCCTCGGTAAAACTCAGCGGACAAAAGCAGGTATCAAGGTGATAGTAGTAGGGGTCGACCAGCTCGAGCGGCAGAACGCGGCAGCCGATCTGACGACCGATCCACTGGTGACCTTGCGCGTCGCTGCGAATGCGGTAGCCGGCGATCAGCGTATCGCCGATGAACAGCGCATCGCCGGCCCCTTCGAAGTAAACGTCGTTCGGTACCCGCTGGGTCGTAAAGCCCAATCGGCGGAGCGCCTCTTCGAAGTAGGGCACTTCCCGCTGTCGCACGTCGTGGCGGAAATGCGACATGATGGCCCGCCGCCGATAGATCAGGGCGGCATTGGCTGTGAACACCAGATCGGGCAAGCCACGAACCGGATCGACCAACGAAATGCGTGCGCCACATTGCTCGATCAAATCGTGCAACGACTGCCACTGCTGACGGGCGAGCGTGGGATCGCTTTGCTGGCTGCGGCGCATCCAGGGGTTGATTTCGTATTCGATCCCGAAGAAATCGGGCGGACACATCAACACATGGGGCGTCGGCCGAGTCATGCAGGAGTTGCCTTCCTTTTCAAAAACCACAGCGCTCTGCGGGAAATACCGCCCACGGCTCGCGTGACGCGTTGAGCCGATCCGCTGTATGGAAGCGCACTAAAGAGCGTCCGAAATGCCGACGATTGGCGCACGACTCAGCGTGAAAACGATCGGCATTGCGCGGACTGCCGCAAACGACTTCCAAAACATATTTCCGAGGCTCTTCGCGGCATGATACTTCGAAACGGTTCGAAGTTTGCGCGGTTGCATCAGGAGTGAGTGTTTTTCGAGATTTTGAAACAAGCCCTGTGACATGAAGCACCGGCGATTCACGAGCCGGACGATCGGCGGTCGGCTTTTTCCAGCTCATCCAAATCTTCGAGCAACGCACGCAAAAACGGTTCGACGTCGGTCACGAGCCCCACGGTTTGAAAGCTGCCGCGATCGGACAACTTGATGATGGTCGAGGGGTTGATGTCGACGCAAACCACCTTCACCCAAGCCGGCAACAGATTGCCCACGGCAATCGAGTGCAACGTTGTGGCGATCATGAGGCAAAAGCTGACGTCGCGAATGGCCCGACGTAGTTGTCGCTGGGCTTCGAGCACATCGGTTTCGACCTCGGGCAATGGTCCGTCGTCGCGAATGCTGCCCGCCAGCAACACTTGGACATTGTGTTTCATGCACTCGTACATGATGCCCGACGTCAGCACGCCCTGCTGAACCGCCGCGCGAATACCCCCCAAGCGGCGGACTCGATTGATGGCCCGAAGATGATGTTCGTGACCGTGATCGACCGGCGTGCCCCGCGAGAGCTCGACGCCCAGGCTGGTGCCGAAGAATGCCTGCTCGATGTCGTGGGTTGCCAACGCGTTGCCGGCAGCCAATAGGTCGACATAGCCGCGGCGAATCAATTCGCATAGCCTGGCATCGCTACCGGTGTGAACAATGGCCGGTCCGCCAACGACCATGATGCGACCGGGCCCTTTTCGCTGAGCGTGCAACTCACGGGCGATTTCGCGGATGGCGACATTCTTCGGCTTTTCGGTCGAGACGGCGCTGCCCATGAATTCGGACAGCCGCCTATCGGTGTCGCGTTCCAAGGGAAAAACACGCACGCCCACGTGCCCAACCACATAAAGCTCGCCGGCGCGAACCTCCGACATGGGCCGAGCCCGCGCCGTGCGGTGCTCTGGATCGACGAGGATGCCACAATCCATTTCCTGATCGGCCACCTCGATCCATTGGCCATCGAGTCGGACTTCGGTGCGTTGGTTGGTGGTGCTGTAGAACCCTTCGGGAAATGCGCCGTCGACGTCGGCAGCCATGAGCCGGCAATCGTGATCGGCCGTGGGCCGGGCACCGTGATCGTAGATTTCATTAAGTATTTCGTTGAGCTGTTCGGCTGTGGACGCGTGGATTTCGATTTTCGCGTAGCTCGGATGGTGCCGCGCCTGGCCGATGGAGATTTGTTTCAGCTCAAAGGTGCCGCCCAAGCCGGTGATAATATCCAACACCTTCGGCAGTATCAGACTGTCGATGATGTGACCGCTGAGTTCGACCTCTTCAACAAACTCGTTCGGCGTTGCGTTGGTTGAAGACTGGCGCATCCGCAATCCTTTCGCGCAAGAGGGGTTCCCAATACGGGGCGAAACCGCGCGGCCAGGTGGACACGGTGTTGTAGCTCAGCACGGCATTCCGCGACGCTTCCAAACGATTCTATCGATGTTCGGCAGAAGAGAAGTGCCTTGTCGGCAGGCCCGCCATCATGCGAGGTTCGGCGGCGGCTGTGAAGCCCCCCACGACGGAGCTTTTAAGACGGCCCGCGGCCTCGCCTTTCGGAAACGACCTGTCGGCGTCATAACCCCAAGAGTCAGCAGGACTTCACAGCTAAGACGGCAGGCCCTATACTTCGGTGGATCTGTGGCGGCGACCGCGAACCGCGAGACGATTGAATTGTGGCTCGAGCGGTGCTGCTGTGGATCGGAAAATCAGGAAAAAAACCGTCGTTTCGTGTAGCACGTTCTATCGGGTGAAACTGAGGATGAGCGAAGCGGAAGAAAACGAACAGCAGCCCACCAACCACTGGGATAGCCTTGTGAAAAGCCTTGGCATCAAGCCCGCTTCCGAAAGCACCGACGCGCAACCATCTCATACTTCGCCGGTGAAGAGCAAGCCACCGGCGGCGGCTTCACACGCTTCGCCGCCAGCCGCCCGGCCAGCAGCCGACTGGAACGCGCTTGCCCGCGAGCTGGGAGTGAATCCGCCCGCCGAACAGGAGGAAACAGCGGCATCCTCGACTCCTCCGCCAGCACCCTCGGTTCCTCCACCACCAGCTTCTGCCGCCCCACCGGCCGAAGGCACTGCCGGAACCGCCGCTACCCAGACTCCGCAATCCGAATCCGCTGCGTGTGAAATATCTCTGCCAGAGATACCAGCAGCCCGAAGCGATACCTTCGGAGCAGGATTGGAAACAGCCCCGGAAGCGAGCGGAGAGGAAAAAGAGGAACAACAGGAACCCGGCGCGATGAAAGGCGGCCGGTCACGTCGGCGTCGCCGCCGCCGGCGACGCGAACCGAGCGGGGAATCGTCGGAAGGCACAACCGTTTCCGACGAGACATACGGACAGGCAGAAGAAACCGGCGAGGCCGGCATCGTGCAGGCCGAGAGCACGGTCGATGCGGAGGCTGCCGAAGCGACGACAGCGGCAACGCCTGTTGAAACAGGCGAGGAACCCACCGAGGACGAACGAAAGCCGCGGCGCCGACGGCGACGCAGACGAAAAGGCAAGCCGACCGAAGAAACGACCGAAGCCGCGAGCGCCACGGACGAAGCATCCGCACCCGAAACGCCGGAAACCGGGGCGGGGGTGGACCCCATCGAGGCGGAATTGGCGCCCGGCGAAGAACCACCGCCCGAAGAAGCGACGACGGTCGAAGGCGAGCAGGAAGCCGAGCAAACAGCCGAAAGCGAAGATGCGTCGGCCGAAAAGGCAAAAGGAAGGCGCCGCTCGCGCAAAAAGAAATCGGCCACGGCCGACGAGGGCGACGAGGCGGCAACCGACACGAAGCGGAAGTCATCGCACCGCACGATTCCTTCGTGGGAAGAGGCCATCGGTATCATCGTCGCCACCAATATGGAGAACCGGAGCAAATCCAAGAGCTCCGGGAATCGAGGCCGAGGACGCGGCCGGGGGCGTTCGTAGGCGCAGGTGCGAGAAAAGCGGCGGCTGTTGGCAGTCCGCAATCTGCTCGTGCAAGTCCGTCCGGCCTGAAACTGGCAGGGCGAGCCACACGGGAGCGTTGAACCCGCAGAAGAGCGGTGCCCATGCGGCCCAAGGGCGACCGCAGAACGTCCGCCGACACGAAGACGGTTGCTCAAGCGGCAGTGCCGCGCTGGCCACGGTGGAAGAATTGATCGACCGCTACCGCGCCGATAATGATGGCACCGATCACGATCTTTTGCACCGGGTCGCTGACGCCGGCATAAACGCAGCCGCTGCGCAGTGTGGTCATCGTGAGTGCCCCGAGAATCGAGCCGAGCACGCTGCCGCGTCCGCCGTTGAGACTGCCGCCGCCGATGACCACCGCGGCGATGATCTCCAGCTCGAGCCCGATTCCGCTGGTAGGACTGCCCTGTTTGTTCAGATTGTTGAAGTCGAAAATGCCGGCCATGCCCATGAACCAGCCGCCAATGGCATACACCGCGATTTTGACGCGATTGACGTGAATCCCGCAAAGCCGGGCCGTGGCCTCGTTCGACCCGATCGCAAACACGTAACGCCCGAACACCGAATAGCGTAGAACGGCGGCCAGCACGATGCCGAGCACCACGACAATCCATACGCCGGTGCACACCAATCGCCAACTATCGGCCGGCGGAGGATCGAGCAGCGTGGCCAGCCAATCGGGCGCGGGGGCCTGGATTTTTTTCTGCCCCGAAATCTGTTCGGCCAGGCCACGGAAGACGAGCATGGTGCCGAGCGTGACAATGAACGGCACGAGCCGTAAACCCGTGATCAGCACACCGTTGAATGCACCGGCCACGGTTCCGGCAAGCAACACGGCGACCACGGCCAGAATGGGGTTCACCTCGGCTTTGAGCAATACGGCCAAGATCACGGCGGTTAGTGCCATGAGCGATCCGGCAGACAGGTCGATTCCTGCGCTGATGATGACCACGGTCATTCCCAACGCACCCACGCCCACAATGG
>WGDQ01000681.1 GCA_015493185.1 Planctomycetaceae bacterium | reverse complement strand
GGCAAGCAGCCCTCATATGCTTCGATTTACAAAGAACTCGACACCATTGAGAAAAAGGTGGAGGGCAAACGCAGCGGCCAAGGCTGGTTCGATACGCTGAAGGAAAAGATGTCGAAGCTGCTTGAGTGGCTTTGATTTCGACGTCGCGATCTTAAGATGATTGCGATCCAATCAATGAAAAGAGCGAGGCGGGGATGTTTCGTCCTCGTCTCGCTCTTGCTTTGCGCGTATGGTCTGATTTGTCCGCAAGCGTTGGCTTCTGGCAACTACCGCGATTCGTGTTGAGGGGAGATCGGTCTATCAAAACTCCCGCATGGCCTGCTTGTGTAGCACGATTGCCCTGGGATGCAGAGGCATATGAGCCGCCCGGTAGAGACGATCTGGCAAAGCGGCGCGGGGCTGCTTTTATAGTTCGTAGTCGCCGGGGGGATATTCGTCGTCGGGGCCGATCATTTCGATGGCGATTTGGCCGATGCCGACTAGTTCGACCAGGTCGTCGTGATCTTCGGCGCGACCGGCAATGCAGAGCTGATCGTCGCGCGAGGTGTTCGTGTTTTCCATCGCGATGAGAAAGAAACGCAGCCCGCGGCGATTCAGTTCGTTGGCAATGTCTTCGGCGGTGGCCAATTCGAGGTCCATGATGGTCTCTCCCCTGGTTCCTGGCTTGGGCTACTGCATCGAGCGGTTGCTTGCCTCGGCGATGTGCAAGAGGCATGCCGGGGCGAATTGCGATTGAGCCACGCGTGTTTTTTAGCGGCTAAGAATAGGATCGGCTTTTTTCGGGGTGAAAAAACGCCCTGAGAATGAGCAAAAGGTTCGTTGGTCGGCTGCCGTGATTCGATAGGCCGTGTCGATTGATGGTTCGGATGCCTGACGGCACATGAAGGCACATGAATATTTTTGCGCGTGGCGACGATTTGGCCAGTGCAGCCCGAAAAGTTCGGCCAAAAAATCGAAGGCCGGTCGGCCTGTCGCGGGTGCGCTGCGCGTGCGATTGGAAGAAGGAATCTGTACTTCGATCGTTTTGATGTTTTTCTCCCCGATGCCCCAGGGCCGCTAACGCAATTCTAGGAGCGGTGTGCCGGTTGCCAAGGGCGCGAGCGGGTTCGGGCCGCATGTTGTGCTAGGGCCAGAATCGGGCGTCCCGCGGGTGGACGACAGCGAATCCGCCCGCTGCGGTGCTAAGCCGCGCCGACCCGGCTGCCCGCAACTGGCGGGACAATTTGGCGGCATGTTGGACAATGTCGTTCCGACTGCGAGCCGTTGGAAAGCCGGTCGACTTTCTGTTGGCCCATTTCTGTTGGCCCAAAGCTTGAGCTGCTTCGGATACGCCCCCGATGGGCTGTGCCCAAGCTGGTCGGTTTTTTTGCCGGACGTTGTTCGTGCTGGCGAAGCGGTTTCTTTCAGCAGGCTGTTTGCAATGCGTCGGTGTTATTGCAACTATTCCAGCCCGAAGGCGCCGGCGGGAGGGATGATGACACCGCTGGAGCGGCCCAGCCGCGAAGAGGGCAGAAAGCGGGGTTGGATGGCCAGATTGACGCCGACGTTGTCTTTGCTTTGGTCGACATTGAAGCCGAAGCTGACGAGAAACGATTCGCCGATGCGGGTGAGGGCCAGGAAGTTGCCGATGTTGCCGTTGCCGGCCACATCGACCGAGGTGCCGAACGTGGAGGCCCACTTGGGGCTCATGCGGTAATTGTAGGAGAGCGAGAGCACCTGGCTGCTGATGGGGCCTTCGAGCACACGGAAGCCCAGGTGCAAGCTGCCGCGGGGCGGACGATTCAGGAAGCCGCCCACGCTGACGATTCGCTGGCCATTGGGAAACAGATCGGCAATGCCTTCGGAAAGCAGGGTGAAGCGGTCGCCCAGGTGCCAGCGGAAGTTGTAATCGAGCAGGCCGAATGTTTCGCCGAAGTTGTCGCGATCTTGTTTGGGAAAGATGGACAAGTTCGAGTCGAGCACGATCCAGTCGACAATGTGCCGCTGGCCCGGCAGCCCGCGCTTGGTTTGCCAGCGCTGGCGCGAACCGAGGCGGAAGACGGTCAGGTCGTCGGCCACTTCGATGGCCGGCGAGGTAACGTTGCCTTGAAGCCCGGTGCGGAGGGCATAGAAGCGTTCGTCGAACCGCAGGGGCGTGGTGCCGCCGAAAGTGAGGAATTGGAAGCGGCGGCGGAAGTGCTCGATGTTGTCGTCGTCCAGCGGGTCGTAGAGAGGAAGCTCGTTCAGGTCGCGGTTGGCGTCGGCATAGAAGAAGTCGCCCTGCAAAACGATTTTGTGGGCCAGGCCGTGCACGTTGAGCAGGTTGTTTTCGACCAGCGGATTGACCGACCAAAGGGGCAAGCTGGCGCGAACGCCGAACTGCCCGTAGGCGCGATCGAGGGGGTTCAGGTCGAGCGCCTCTTCCCAGTGGGCAAACTCGCCGAGGGCATAGGGCACGATTTTGCCGGGACCGACTTGCAGGGGCAGGTCGATCTCGTGACGTGTGGCGAAGCGCAGACCCGTGGCCGAGGCCTCCCACGGTAGAGTGCGGAAAACGGCCAGTTCGGCAGGATCTTCGGGCAGCGAGGCAACGCGCACGCGACCGAAACCGGCCGAGGTGTGTTCGTACCAGCGGAGCAGCCCGCCCAGGAGCGGCTGGCCAAGCCAGAAGTGATCGGCGCGCGGCAGCCACTCGGTTTGGGTGAAGAAGTCGTTCACGCGCAGGTCGGTGACCAGGCTCCAAGAGCTGTTGCCCAAATAGCGTTTCAGCTCGACGCCGGTGGTTTGATCTTTGAAGCGGTCCCACTCGTTCTCGAAAAACTGTTCGAGGAAGTTGCGATCGCTGATCCAACCGACCTCGGCCGTGAGCTGATAATCGCCCGAGAGTTGCTGTCGGTGGCGCCAGAAGAGGCGGTGGCGGTAGTTCTTTTCGGGCGGCACGGCGCGACGATCGAGCCCCAGGTTGTCGACGTCGTTGTCTTCGATAGCCCAGAAATCGAGCACGCCGGCCGTGGGGCCCTGAAGCGTGAAGAAGCTATCGCGGCGATAGGTGAACGTGGTGCCGTGTCCCAAGCCGCGCTGGCTGAGGTAGTCGAGGCTCACGTCCCATTTGGTTCCCTCTGGTGGCGTGT
>WGDQ01000680.1 GCA_015493185.1 Planctomycetaceae bacterium | reverse complement strand
CGCACCGCAGCAACGACATCGGCTGCAATGGCTCGCACACCCTGAGTTGATCGTGTAGGTTGGAATGTGCTGCGCACACGCCACGCGCCCGGCATGGTCGCCGCTCGGGCTTCCGGCGCAAGGCGGCTTTCCGAGTCGATGGCGGTTCCCAGCGCGGCGCAACGGGACGCGTGACGCCGGCTGAGCGTTCGGCGCGCACAGCCGGTTGCAGTGCACCACGCGTTGGGTGTGCGGTCGCGACCGATGCGTGGTGGCAGGTTTTTTTCGTTTGGCATATGCCCACGGCTTTTTCGTCCGAAATATGTCTGCAACGTACTGCGTGCGATACCTCGACGGTCGGATGCCCTCGCGGCGATCGCTGGTTCCGTCAGGCGTTCTCTCCTTCTAAAGATTCCCGCCTTCGTTCATCTTCGGTTTTCCCGGTTTACCTGCACACGGGTGGCAAACCATGTCTACGTTCAAGCTACTGCTGGCCGAAATTCGCTTTCGCAAGTTGAACTTCCTGCTCAGCGTGTTGGCGGTTGTTGTGGCCTCTATGTTGTTCGTTGCCGGCCCGACGCTGATCTACAGCTACAGCCGCCAGACGGATCAGATCATTGCCGAGCACGAAAAAGAAACGGCCAAAAAACTGGCGGCCATGGACAAACAGGTCACACGGCTGATGCGCGACATGGGCTTCAATCTCATGATCGTGCACAAAGACACGAACATGGCCGATTTCTGGGCTTCCGACTACGCCGCGGTCGACATGCCACAAGAGTACGTCGATCGGCTGGCCAAAGCCCGCGAGCTGACGTTGGTAACGCACCTTGTGGCCACACTTCAGCAGAAAATCAAATGGAACGACCGCACCGTATTGCTCATCGGCTACATGCCCGAGGCCACACAGTCGCACCTGCGTAAGAAAAAGCCAATGGGCTACGTTATCGCTCCTGGCACCGTGTATCTCGGTCACGAGTTGGGCGTCGGCCGCCGCGAAGGCGACACGGTTGAAATCCTCGGCCACGAGTTCAAAATCGCCAAAATCCTTCCCGAGCAAGGCAGCAAGGAAGATATTGCCATCGCCATGTCGCTGGCCGACGCCCAACGCGTGCTCAACAAGCCGGGCAAGGTGAATCAGATCATGGCCTTGGGCTGCCGTTGCTCCGGCGAGCGGTTGCCGCAAATTCGGAAACAGTTGGCTGCCGCGCTGCCCGATACGAAAATCACCGAGTTTCGTTCCATCGCCGTGGCTCGGGCCGAAACACGCGATCTGGTGGCGGCCGAATCGAAGCGTTTTCTGAACGATCTTCAGGCGTCACGGGCCGAGGTCCAACGCACGCTCGAGTCGCTCACTGCTGTGTTCACGCCTGTCGTTGTGTTGGCCTGCGGTGTGTGGGTCGGCCTGCTCGCACTGGCCAACGTTCGGCAGCGCCGCAACGAAATCGGCCTGTTGCGGGCCATTGGCCGGGGCACGTTGCACATTGTTTCGCTGCTGCTCGGAAAGGCCGTTTTGGTGGGATTGGTCGGCGGTGTGGTCGGCCTGGTCTGCGGCAGTTGGCTCGTGCGCACCGTGGGGCTTTCGGCCTTGGGCGTCGCGGCCGACAACTTTCAGGTGCCGTACGAACTGCTGTTCTCGACCATTGTTGGGGCACCGTTGGTTTCGGTGTTGGCCGCCTACTTTCCCACGCTTTTGGCCGTGCTCGAACACCCAGCCGTGATACTGCGGGAAATTTGACCGTGGTGCCGCTCATTGCTCACGCGACGCACAACATCGTTCTCCCGTGCTGCAAGCGCCGCCTCTGTCGGTGCGCGGGAATCGCATGCGTGGCGTTCTTTTGCCTTGCCGCCGCAACGCTGGCGCAAACGCCCGAGGCTCAACAAAGCCCACCTTCCGCGCGGCATGGCAAGCAGCCCGCGCCGTCGACACGGCCGCCGTTGCGGTTGTCGTTGGGCAAGGGCGTGGTGCTCGAACTGGTGCCGATACCGGCCGGTTGGTTTTGGATGGGCGCGCCGCCCGACGAAGCCGGCCGCGACGAAGATGCCCCCCGACACCGCGTTCGGATTTCGCGCCCCTTCTACCTTGGTCGCTACGAGGTAACTCAAGCGCAGTGGTTGGCCGTCATGGACCGGCTGCCCAGCTTTTTCACGGGCGATGCGAGCCTGCCCGTCGATTCGGTCCGTTGGGAGCAGGCCCATGAGTTTTGCCGCCGTGTATCGCAGCAAACCGGCCGCACGGTGCGGCTGCCCACCGAGGCCCAGTGGGAATACGCCTGCCGGGCGGGCACCACCACGGCCTTCAGCTTCGGACCCCGGCTCACGCCGCGCGATGCCAATTTCGATTGGACCGACGGCGGCGCCGATGGCGGCGTGACGTTGGAGCGAACCACTCCGGTCGGCACGTTCCGCCCCAACGCTTGGGGGCTGTACGACATGCACGGCAATGTCAAGGAATGGTGTCTCGACTGGTACGGTCGCGACTACTATCGCCACAGCCCGTCGGTCGATCCTCGCGGCCCTGCTCGTGGCTCGCAACACGTATTGCGGGGCGGCTCGTGGGACGACTACGCTCGGCGTTGCCGCAGTGCCTACCGCGGAGGGCACCGGCCGGGCGATCGCGACCACACGCTCGGTTTCCGCGTTTGTGTCGAGATTCCAGCCGAAGCTGCCACCGCATCGGCAACTGAAGGTACCGCACGTTGATGCCGGCTGCCTGTCGTCAGACAGGGCGCGGG
>WGDQ01000679.1 GCA_015493185.1 Planctomycetaceae bacterium | reverse complement strand
GTCCAAGCGGCGCAAAGCCTGTCCGGGGTCGCGATTGGCCAGGCATTCGATCAGGTCGGCCACCTGTTGTTCGGCCGCGGTGCCCAAAATATTTTGCACTTCGTCCAGCGATATGTCTTGCTGGCAAAGTGCGAGTACCTGTTCGAGCAGCGACTGCGCGTCGCGCATCGATCCACCTGCGCGACGGGCGATCAGCTCAAGGGCTTCGGCCTCGGCGCGAACCCCTTCATCTTGAGCAATTGTTGCCAGTCGCTCGGCAATGCTGTGCGTTTCCACGCCGGCAAAGTCGAACCGTTGGCAACGCGAATGGATGGTGATGGGGATCTTCTGCGGCTCGGTGGTGCAGAACACAAACTTGGCATGCTCGGGCGGTTCTTCCAGAGTTTTTAGCAGAGCATTGAACGCCTCGCGCGTGAGCATGTGCACTTCGTCGATGATGTAAATCTTGAAGCGAGCCCGGCTCGGGCGCACGCCCACGTTTTGACGCAATTCGCGAATCTCGTCGATGCCGCGATTGCTGGCCCCGTCGATCTCCAGCACATCGACGTCTTCGCCAAGGCTGATGCTCTGGCAAATGTCGCACTGGTTGCACGGCGTGGGGGTTGGCCCTTCAACGCAGTTCAGGGCCTTGGCAAAGATGCGGGCCGTCGACGTTTTGCCAACACCGCGAGCACCAGTGAACAGGTACGCGTGACCTACACGACCAGAGCGAATGGCGTTGGTGAGCACCTGAGCAATGTGCTGCTGACCAACCAGATCGGAAAACGTCTGCGGCCGATAACGCCGCGCGATGACAAGGTAGTCGGTCGTGCCCGAGCTGTTATCGGGATGGGGGGCTTCGGCCCCGGCAGGCCGTGCGACGTTGGATTCAGACATGCGGTGCTCGTTGGGTGATCGAGCGGACCCGTGCAACGATAGAAAACAGCCGCGCAGAAACGCGGCGGACTTCCCAACCAACAAACGCAAGCCGCTGGTGTGGTCGCCTCGCCCTCGGATTGGGCAAACGAACGGATAACAGGAGACGCCACGACCGCGAAGTTCAACAGCTCACGAAGTTCCCAGCACACTGTTGGAATCGTGTTGCCGCTGAACGAAGCTTCGCGATTCAGACGTTACCCGGGGCCGCCGACGAGAGGCCCTGCGCACAAGAGGGTAACTGCTTATGGCTGCTGGTGTTACCCCCTGACCAGGTTCGCAGGCCCCCTTTGCGAGGGCCCCTCGTCAGCGACCCCGGGCTTCGGCCGGATTCGCGTACTGGCTTCCGAATATGCTTGGTTCTACGCTTCCGCGCAGCGATCGTCAATCGGCGGCCCAACAATGCCCACGTCTAGAGGCCGGGGAAGGCGTCATTGCTCATCGTCAGGTGTGGGCATGGCCATGCGGCCTTGCTCCGGTCATGTGGCACGTACTGGCGCCCCGTAAGGCAGGAAAAAGGCTTTGTGGCGGGCTACGGGCTTAGATGTCGGCTTCCCGGCGTCTCGCCGACGCGTAGCGAAAGGGTGCGGAGCAACGGAGCAAGGGACGAGAAAAATCGCGCGTCGACCGATTGTATACGGAAAATGTGTTGGTAGAATGCTGGCATGCAAAATAAATTGATTCGCTAGTTTTTCCGTGCTGCGGCTGCCAATGGCCATCGAACGTGACGAAATGCTGTGTTTCAGCCTGGGCGTGGCAATGCGGCGAATAAGCCGCATTTACGCTGAGGCCTTGGCCGAGCACGAAATAACGCCGCCGCAACTCTTTTTGCTGAGCTGCCTGGGAAAACAGGATGGCCAGAAGCCTCGCGATTTGGCGCAGCAGGTTTGCCTGGATACGAGCTCCATCACAGGCCTGCTCGATCGGACCGAACGCGCTGGTCTTGTCGTCCGGCGCCCTGATCCCTGCGACCGGCGTGCGTTGCGCATCTATCTGACAGACCTCGGACGCCAGCGGCTGGAGGATTTGGACCCAGTTGTTCAGCAATTGCAACAGCGAATCCGACGGGAGTTTTTCGCTGACTATAGCGAGGAGCAAGTGCAGCTTTTCCTGCGGATGTTGCAGCATGTGCAGGAGGATCTGGCATGAACGCGGGAGAATCGTTCCGGTGGTTCGAAGCGTTCGACCGGGCCATTCGAAGCTCGATGCTGGCGGTTTGGCGCGAGTATCGCGACGTTCTCGAAGGCATGAGCATCACGCTGGAGCAGTGGCCGGTCGTGTTCCTGGCTTTTACGCAAGAGTGTTCGCCGCACGAGGCCGTCGATTTCCTGGCCCTGACAACTGCGGATGCGCAGCGCGTGTTTGATGAGACCATTCAGCAAGGGTTGATCGTCGTTTCGGAAGATGGGCGCCGTGTCGAGCCGGGAGCCGACGCACGCGATGCGTTCGCACGTTTGGTGCCCGAGGCCATGCGTTTGAACGAGGTATGGCGGTCGAGGCTGGTCCGCACGTTTCAGCAAGAGAATCTCGACATCTTCCTTCGCGTGTTGCAAAGCGGGGTTCCGTCGACCGTATCGACGGATGGATCGGACGGCACATCGCCGGAGTGAATTCGTAGGTCTTGAGGAGCGCTTGTGATGAACGAAAAGCAGCGACTAAAGCGACAGTTGGAATTTGCACGCGGCTATACGGAGGGCTTGCTGAAGTCGTTTGAAACGCCCGAACAATGGACACATCAGGTGCATGAAAACGCAAACCATGCTCTATGGTTCGCCGGGCACATGGGTGTGGTAGACGACTTCATGATCTCGATGATCGATCCATCCAAGGCAGCCGCGCGTGCCGACTATCAGGAAAAGTTTGGGATGGGGTCACAGCCTTCGAGCGATCCGTCGAACTATCCGGCGCCCGAAGAGGTGTTGGACTACATGCGCGATCGGCGCAAAGTATTGCTTGGCTTGCTGGAAGGTTTGTCGGAAGACGATCTGGCCAAGGCGACGCCTGAGACGGCTCCCGACTTTTTGCCCGACGTTGCGTCGATCTTCGAGTTGGTGGCGTGGCACGAAGGTTTGCACTCAGGGCAGGTTTCCGTCGCACGCCGTGGGCTGGGACAAGCACCCGTGCATAGTTGAGTTGAACCTTCGCCGCACACTGT
>WGDQ01000678.1 GCA_015493185.1 Planctomycetaceae bacterium | reverse complement strand
TTTTTCCCACTCCAAAACCCCTGCAAAACCTGACGTGCACCCCCCACGACGGGTGCGGCACTACCGCAAGTTGACAGGATCAACCAGCATTCTAAAATGACACGTTTCCCACAACATAACCACCAGTGGTACGCTATCGAGGAATTTAGCGGACGGCACCTCTTTGCACGGCCAAGCGAGGGCACGAGGCCCTGCTGTTTGGAGTCCGACACGGTTGAAAACCGCCATCGAAAAAGCCGACGTTCTAATCGAGGCCCTAGGCTGGATACGCAAGTTCCGCGACAAGATCACCGTCATCAAACTGGGCGGTAGCGTCATGGAACACGAGGACGCCTTGCGCCACGTGTTGCTTGACATTGTCTTTATGGAAACCGTCGGCATGCGTCCCGTGGTCGTACACGGAGGCGGTGCGGCAATCAGCCGCGCGATGGCCGAGGCGGGCATCGAACCCCACTTTGTTCAAGGACGCCGCTACACGGATGCCAAAGTGCGCGACATCGTCGAGCGCGTCTTGGCCCGCGACACCAATGAGCGACTGGCAGATTGGATCGAGCGTCTCGGCGGCCGGGCTGCTCCGCTGAATTTCCGCAACGAAAACAACGTTCTTTTCGGGCGCCGCCTCCAGCTCGCCGACAAGCAGGGGCAAGCAATCGATCTTGGTTACGTAGGCGAAGTGACCCGCGTGGATCGCACCACGATCGAGAATCTTTGCTACGCCGGTATCGTCCCAGTTATTCCCTCCATGTGCCAGGATGACCGGGGGGAAAAACTGAATGTCAATGCCGACACCGCCGCCACCGCAGTTGCCCAGTCGCTGGGAGCGGAAAAACTCGTCTACCTCAGCGATGTGAACGGAGTGCGCCGCGACAAAGACGACCCAAATTCCTTAATTCACTCGCTCAAGGCCAGCCAAGCCCGGGAACTGCTCGCCTCGGGTGCGATTGATGCTGGCATGATTCCGAAAATCGAAGCCTGCCTTGAAACTTTGAATCGAGGAGTCCGCAAGGTACACATCATCGACGGACGCCTGCGGCATTCGCTGTTGCTGGAAGTCTATACAAGCCATGGAGTTGGCACCGAATTGGTGCATGACGAAGGTGACGCGGCGGACGGTCGTACCAAAGAGCAAACCAACTGCCAGAGGTAAGCACCGGCTTGCGGCGTTTGACGCGAACCCATCGCACGTCGCTCACAGCCTAATGGACCAACTCGATAAAAAAGTGCTGGACGCTGCTTACCCGCAAAGCAACGCAGGAAACGAACCTCGTCGGCCGTGTAACTGTCATCAATCCCCAAATCATCATCAATCCCCAAATCAACCGGTTGTTTCATTTTTTCCGGATGTGCCGCGGTAGCGTGTTCTTGTGCTTTGCTACTTTCGGGCAAACTCGTATTCGCTAAGAAACCGACTGCCCGCTAACAGGACAAACGCTCTTGCACTTGCCGCGGCTTCTTCGCGAACACGTGTTTCAGCCAAGCCAAGCTTTGCCGCTCAATAGCTGGTGATGGGCCTAAGCATTAAAGGAGACTTTCGTGGTCAATACGGTGACGACGTCGCAGCAAGTGATCGAGCTGTTTGATCAATACGTCATTCCCAATTATCGCCGTTACCCGATCTGCTTAGTGCGTGGTGAAGGCTCCTACGTCTGGGACGCCGAGGGCCAACGTTACCTCGATTTATTTCCCGGTTGGGGCTGCAACCTTTTAGGCCACTGCCCGCAGCCAGTCGTTCAGGCGGTTCGCGAGCAATTGGAAACGCTGATTCATGTACCCAACACGTGGTACATCGAATCTCAGGGGCTATGGGCCAAGGCGCTCAGCGAACGGAGCTTCGGTGGTCAGGCTTTCTTTTGCAATTCTGGCGCCGAGGCCGTCGAGGCGGTCATCAAGCTCGCCCGACTGCACACGCCACCCCAAAAGTACAAAATCATCTCCTTTGAACAAGGCTTTCACGGCCGCACGATGGGCGCCGTGTCGGCAACGGCACAACCAAAATATCATGACGGCATCGGGCCGTTGGCCGCAGGTTTCGTCTACGCGCCCTACAACGACCTTGATGCTGTCGCCGAATGCATCGACGACGAAACCGCAGCGATCCTCGTGGAGCCGGTGCAAGGCGAAGGCGGCGTTCGCATCCCATCGGTTGAATTCCTTGAAGGTCTGCGAAAACTGGCCGACCAGCACGAACTGCTGCTGATATTCGACGAGGTGCAAACTGGCTGCGGCCGCACGGGCCAGTGGTTCGCCTACCAACACTTCAACGTCACGCCCGACATCATGACGTTGGCCAAGGGCCTTTGCGGCGGCCTTGTCGGCGGAGCGATCATCGCGAAAAAAGAGATCGCCCCCAGCCTGCGGCCGGGGATGCATGCCTCGACTTTCGGAGGGAACCCGCTCGCTGCCCGGGCTGGTCTGGCAACATTAGAGATGATTGAGCAAGAGAAACTGCTCGACAACGCTCGGCACATCAGCGAGCTATTCCGACAACGGCTTAGCACATTGCGGGAAAAGTGCGATTTGATTCAAGAAATCCGCGTTCTTGGCTTGATGATCGGCGTCGAGTTGGCCGTCGAAGGCACACCAATCGTGCAAAAGTGCCTCGATCGCAAACTATTGATCAATTGCACTCAAGATACGGTACTGCGGCTGCTGCCAGCCATGAACTTAAGCGAAGACCAGGTTCACGAGGGGTGCGACATTCTTGATGAGGTACTGCTCAATCACGCTGGGGGCGGGGCCGTCTAGAAATCGCCGGCCCGAGGCAACCGCCCGATAGCTCACCCCGCGCGGCTCCGCCGCGATTTTCTTTCACGATCGTCGCCAGCCGACGATTGGCGATTTCAGACCAGGCGGCACGTGTTGGCCTGCTGCAAAAAACGGAACGAGAGTTGAACGATGCGACACTTGCTGAGCATGGCCCAATTGGAACGACCGGAGATTGAACGCATCTTCGCAATCACGGAGGATCTGAAAACCAAATACGAACAAGGGCTTCGCGAGCCCCTGTTGCCGGGCCGTGTGGTAGCACTGCTATTCGAGAAGCCGTCGTTGCGAACGCGCGTGAGTTTCGAAACAGCGATCGTCCACCTAGGTGGCGGCAGTATGTTTTTGGGCAGCGACTCGGGCTGGGGCTCTCGCGAATCGCCAGCCGATTTTGCCCGTGTTCTCAGCCAATATGTCGATTGCATCGTTGCTCGCAGCTACAAGCATGAAACCGTACAAGAACTGGCCCACTTTTCCAGTTGCTCTGTGATCAACGGGCTCACCGATCTGGCACATCCCTGCCAGGCGCTGGCCGATCTATACACGATTCGCGAGCGCTTGGGCGACAGCCAAGGGCAAACGATCACATATGTCGGCGATGCCAACAACGTGGCTCGCAGCCTGGCAATCGGCTGCGGCAAACTCGGGATGAACTTCGTGGGGGCCATTCCCGAGGGCTATGATTTTGATTCGGAGTTTCTGGCTCTAATCGAGCGTGAGCTGCCCGACTTTCCGCTACGTATCGTTCGCGATCCGATCGAGGCTGTGCGCGACGCGGCCGTCGTATACACCGATGTTTGGGCCAGCATGGGGCAAGAGGACGAAGCCGAACAGCGACGCCATGATTTTGCCGACTATCAGGTGAACGCCGAGCTGATGTCGCATGCGCCGCCCGATGCGCTGTTCATGCACTGTCTACCGGCCCATCGGGGCGAAGAAGTCACTTCCGAGGTGATCGACGGCCAGCAAAGCGTGGTGATTGAGCAGGCGGCCAATCGGCTTCACGTTCAGAAAGGCATTCTTGCGTGGTTGCTCGGCCCACAAAGCCGCTAGTTGCAGACAATCTCGCAACGACACCCACCGCCAGATGCCCTGTCCATCTCTTCCAAGTTGCGAAAATACACGGTCACCCCGCCGGAAACCGCAACATCTTACTGCGCAATTGAGCAAACAGGATCGAAAGAGCACGAGAAAAACATGGGCAAATCACGGGCACTTCGGCACGACGGCCGTCTTGCCGACGCGCTGCGGCCGGTAAAGATCAAGCGTCGCTACACCCGATCAGCTCCTGGAAGTGTACTGATTCAGGCAGGCCGAACAACGGTTCTTTGCACGGCAAGCGTGGATGAAGAAGTACCGCCTTGGATGCATGCTGAGGAAGAACCGCGCGGGTGGATCACTGCCGAATACGGAATGCTACCGGGCAGTACACAACCCAGAAAACGACGCGATCGCGGTGGACGCATCGACGGTCGCAGCACAGAAATCCAGAGGCTTATTGGCCGCAGTCTCCGCGCGGTAGCTGACCTTCGTGCTCTGGGGCCCCGCACCGTTACGATCGACTGCGATGTGCTCGAAGCGGACGGCGGCACGCGAACCATCAGCATCACGGGAGCCCTTGTCGCGCTGGTTGACGCACTCAATAGCGTGGCGAACTGGCGAAAGCTCGGTGTGTATCCCTTGAAAACAAGTATCGCCGCCGTAAGCGTCGGCATCGTCGACGGACGACCGGTTACAGACTTGGACTACATCGAGGATGCTGCGGCGACGGTTGACATGAACGTCGTGATGACCGGCACGGGCCAGTTCGTCGAGATTCAAGGAACGGGCGAAGAGGCCACCTTCAGCGGCGAAGAATTAGAAGCCCTTCTACGGCACGCTCAGCGAGGCATCCGTGAACTGACACAATTACAACGAAAAGCTCTCGGCCGCGCATGGCCTTTCGACTGAACAAACCGCGCCCAGACGAACCACACGAGATCGGCTCGAACCTCTCGACACACATCGCGTCGCACCGTGCTTTTTTCAACTATCACCATTCACGGCGCGACGGAACCACTCCTCTATTTACGAAATCCCCGCCCTCGATATTGGCCCCGCTTGCGTGCGCCAGAGCTTCCGTCTCCACCAGTCCTTCCCCCGATCTCGTGAGGGGACCGAGGCGAACCGCCCTGCCCCTGTTTTCGGCTCCTGCCGGGAGACTAGACGGCATTGAGCCGTTCGCAAAATCCGAGCCTCGGCCATCTGCCCGATTCCATCAACTTCACGCATTGCTGCTTTCGGCACAGCCTGGGCGATCTATATTTTACAAACACGGATAGTGATTACCGGCGCTCAGCTTTTGTTCGCATCCAGTGTGCCGGTTGAGCGGCAAATCCCGTATAGTTCATCCATGTTGGCTGATAAGCGCGCCCGGGCAAACGAAGAACCTTCGGGGGGGGCAATCAGCAAACATGAGGAAGATCGTGTGGCAATGCTCGAGGGCTCAGGCAAGCCCACGGTAAACCTTCGCAATGCGTTTGCCCCGCGGGGTATCGAGCAATGCGACTGCCGCACGCCCAGGATCGAGTTCGCGAAAACCGGCAGTTTTTTCAAGGAGAAACCCGACGCTGATCGAGATTCGCGACAAAACAAGTGGCAACTTGCTGCACCGACAGGAAAGTGGTCATCTCGACCGTGCGTGCCTCGAAGGGCTTTGTCTTCGACGCGCCGATTTATCTCGGCAGGTGCTGTCGAAAACCAACCTGCGCAAAGCCGACCTCGAAGAGGCCGACCTGACGTTTTCCGATATGCGTCATTGCAACTTGCAGGAAGCGATCTTAATTCGCGCGACGCTCATCGGTGCTTCGTTGGTCGATGCCAACTTGCGCCGCGTCGAGGCGAGCTCCGCCAATTTCCACAACGCCAACCTTTTCTCGGCCGATCTGACAGACGCCCACCTAGAGGGGGCGCGACTCACGGGGGCTGACCTCTCCAATGCCCAACTCCATGGTGTTGTGCTGGACGACACCGTGTACGACAACCGCACCCGCTGGCCCAAAGGTTTCGATCCGGAGCAACACGGCGCCGTCCGAGAACCCTAGCCCGTGGAAAAACTCCAACTGGGCCGCAAGCGATTCGGGACCGGAAATAGAGCGGAGAGGGGCCCCTTGCAAAAGCCCCATCATGACCTAGAATCGTGGGTTAAATTGCTCTTGTATTCTGCGCGTATCGGTCTCACACGAACTGCACCTGACCGCCAA
>WGDQ01000677.1 GCA_015493185.1 Planctomycetaceae bacterium | reverse complement strand
CCTACGCCGGGCTGCTGCTGTTGGTCTTGGCCGCCAGCGTTGCGGTCAGTCTGTTGGCCCGCGGACAACCGCCTTCGTCGGCACGGCCCATGTTCGCCGAGTTGCCGATCGTCATTCTTGTGTTGCAAACCGCCCTGCTGCTGGCGATCATATGGTTCAGCGGGGGCTCGGGCTTTCACTTTCTCGGCATCTATTACCTTGGCACACTCATCTACGTGCTGGCCCATTTCGAGCCCATGCACTGGCTCGGCGTTCGCTACATCGGCGTGCAGGTTGCTGAACGCACGTTCGAGGCGGTCGGCCCGGCCCGGCAGTTCTGGTGGATGCTCTACTCGCACGTCTTCGAAGTCGCCGGCGCGAAGATCCACTACTTTATTCTTCCTTATGTTCTGAAGATGGTTCCCATTCCACGAGAAACGCCATGAGCACGATCGACTTCCGCGGCCACAAGCTCTGGTACACCGAGGCCGGCCAAGGCCCCGCCATGCTCTTCTTGCACAATGGCGGAAACGACCACCGCATCTGGGACCAGCAGATGCAGCACTTTTCGCGCACGCACCGCGCCGTGGTGGTCGATCACCTGGGCTATGGCCAGTCCGACAAGCCCCGCATCGAGTACGATCTGCCCCTTTATCGCGACGAAGTGGCTACGCTCGTCGAAATGCTCGACCTGGCGCCGGTTCATTTGGTGGGACATTGCATCGGCGGCGCCATGGCGCTGGCCTACGCCCTGGCCGAGCCGCAAAACGTCGCCTCGCTCACACTTTCCAACGTGGCCACCGAACAAACGCTCTGCGCCGGACCGCTCGGCATTGCCTACCAGACCTTCTCGAAAGACCGCGATCAGCTCGAAGCCTTTCTGGCGCCACTCGAGGCACAGGGCCTGCCCGAAGAGCAGATGAACGAAACCATCCGTTCGCAGTTTGCTCCCGACGGGCCTGGCCCATCGCCCGAGTTCGAGGCCCACCTGCGCGAGCTTTACAATCGCCCGGGCCAGATGCGTTCGCTCTACACGCTTACGGCCAACTGGAAAACGTTCGCCGCGGTCGATCAGCCGGAAAAACCCGACCACTTCCCGCCCACGCTGCTGTTGTGGAGCAACGAAAACCAGGTGCTCCCTGCCCCGGCCGGCGAGGCATTTGCCCAACGGCTGCAACCCGATCGGTTCGAGCGTCTCGAAGGTTGCGGGCATTTGGCCATGGTCGAGCAGCCCGATCGCTTCAACAGCCTGATCGACAAGTTCTTGGCCTCTGTTGCAGCCACGGCCTGAGGCGTCGCGCCGCTGCGCGGCGGTTCGCTTCGGCTTCCCGGCTTCCCGTGCCAAAACACGTTTCCCCAACCCAAGGCCGCTTGCCATGCACACCGCGACTCGGTTCGCAACGTCTCCTGCTTGCTCGCCATGTTGTTTCCTCCGCATCGAACCCCCGCGGTCGGTCCGCGACCGCTTGGCGTGGACATTTCGCTTGGCGTGGCTGTTTCGCGTGGCCCGGTCGTTTCGCTTGGCGGTGCTGCTGATCAGCGCATCGGTGCTTGTCGTGGCGCCGCCGTCGCCGGTTGGTGCCGCACGGCTGATCGAGGCGGAGGTCGAAACCGATCTGGTGCCCAGCCCGGTGCCATATGCCGTGCTCGTGCCCGATGATTACGATGCCTCGGGCGAACCGTTGCCGTTGCTCTACGATCTGCACGGTGGCGGGGGCGACCGCAGCTATCTGGCCAAAATGCGGCCCATCTACCAACAGCTTTGGCAAAGCGGCGAGTTGCCGCCCATGGTGGTGGTCACGCCCAGCGTCACGCCGCGGGGGCTCTACATGGACTATCGCGATGGTTCGCAGCGGTGGGAAACCTTTCTCATCGGCCCCATGCTCCAGCATCTGCGCCAGCGCTATCGCGTCGGCACCGATCGTCGCTCCACGCTCGTAACCGGCATTTCGATGGGCGGCATGGGCGCGCTGCGATTGGCCTTCAAGCACCCCGACCTGTTCTTGGCCGTAGCCGCCATGGAACCGGGCATCGAACCGGTGCTCGCCTGGCGCGACATCCGGCCCAAACACCGTTTTTGGCGCAGCGACCGGCTGTTCGAAACCGTCTTCGGCCGCCCGGTCGACGCCGACTATTGGGCTGCCAACAACCCCGCTTCCATTGCCGATGCCGACCCGCAGCGGTTGCGACAAAGCGGCTTGGCCATCTACATCGAGTGCGGCGATCGCGATCTATTTTGGCTCTACGAGGGCGCTGAGTTCTTGCACCAGGTGCTTTGGCGGCACCGCATTCGTCACGAGTACCATCTGG
>WGDQ01000676.1 GCA_015493185.1 Planctomycetaceae bacterium | reverse complement strand
CGATCTGCCTTCGTCGCAGAACCTCGGCCAGCGAACCTTCGGGCGGGGCGATGCAGTTAACCTCGAAGCCACCAGATCGCAACACATCGACCACGGCCAACAGCGATCGCTCGCCACCCAGCAGCGTCGGATATTCGCACAGCCAACTAACCGTAGGCATCGGTAGCTACAAACATGGGCTGAGTCGTCCACCGGTTCACGCCACCAAACCACGGGGCGTTGTCGCAACGCGTACCCGCCGCCGAATAGCCTGCTGAAAAAACTCGCCGTCAGCGCGAGTGGCCGGGACGGACCGGTTCGGCGTCGTGTGAAGCTCGACCGATCTGTGGGGCATGTCTGCGGCATGGCCTGTTGAACCGATCGGTTTTATCGTCCCACTCGCCAACAAGGCCGTTTTTTCCCAACAGGTTGCTAAATAAGGCCGTAACCCGCCAGTGTTTCCCGTAGTTGGCCTTCGGCCGCTCGACTGAGCGGGGTCATCGGTAGCCGCATCTCACCGGTATCGCGTCCCAGCAATTTCATGGCGGCTTTGACGGGAATCGGGTTCGTGGCCAACGACAGCATATCGCGGCAGAGCGGAAACAGCTTGCGATGCCACGACTGAGCCGCCGCGAGATCGCCGGATTCAACAGACGCGATCAAAGCCAGCATGTCGCGGGGCACGATATTGCCCACCACCGAGATGGCGCCGCGTCCGCCGATCGCCATCAACGGCAATGTGAGGCTATCGTCGCCGCTCAGCAACGTGAGGTTGGTGGTGGAAATGATCTCCGATGCCTGATCCATTGAGCCGGTGGCCTCTTTGACCATGGTGATGGATGGAAATTCGGCCAGCCGGGCTATGGTTTCCGGCTCGATGTTTTTGCCGGTGCGGCCAGGGATGTTGTAAACGCAAATCGGCAAGTCGACATCTTCGGCCAGGGCTTTGTAGTGCTCGTACATGCCCTGCTGTGTTGGTTTGTTGTAATAGGGGGCAACAACCAATGCGGCGTCGGCTCCACAGCGGGCAGCCCAGCGGGTGAGCCGGAGCGCCTCGGCCGTGCTGTTCGATCCCGTACCGGCCATGACCTTGACCCGCCCGGCCGCATGTTCCACCACGGTGGCAATTACCCGCTCGTGCTCCTCGTGGCTCAACGTCGGCGATTCGCCGGTCGTACCCACCGGGCAGAGGCAATGCGTACCGGCGGCGATTTGAAAGTCGACCTGCTCGCGCAAACGGTCGTAGTCGACTTCTCCGTCTTTGAATGGCGTTACCAATGCCACGCTAAGGCCCGCGAACGCCTCTCCCTTGGTACTCATCAATGCAAACCCTACTTCGCGAATCAACTGGTCATACGTCGCGCCCCAAACAACGGGCGGAAGCATCCGATCTTAGGAGAAGTTGCCGCTCTCTACAATGCGATGGTTGAGCGGGTCGGCATGTGGGAAGCGCGGACATGCCACGCACGATGGATGTGGTTTGCCCTCTCTCCGCGCACCGTGCAGTTGCAACATCCCGGGCCTCTCCGACGCATGTTGGCACAAGGAAGCAATGAAGCGTTCCGACGCGCTCGGCCCGTAGTCAGCCAACGACAGGAATCGATCACAACGAAACCAACTGTTTCATTTCGCGCACGGCCTCTTTAAGCCCTACCATCACTGAGCGCGCCACGATGCTGTGGCCGATGTTGAGCTCCCGCATCCCCTCGATTCGGGCAATGGGCACGACATTGCGATACGTCAGCCCATGTCCGGCGTGCAGCAGCAGCCCAAGCTGCCGAACCACCTGAGCTGCCTCGTGCAGTTTTTCAAGTTCCGACTCCTGATCGCTTCCACCGCGGGCCATCGCATATTGCCCGGTGTGCAATTCCACGGCGTCGGCCCCAACTTTGGCGGCGGCTTCGATCTGGACAGGATCGGGATCGAGAAACAGGCTGACTTCGATGCCTGCTTTTTTCAACTGTTCAACGGCTCGCTCGACCCGCTGCGGATTGCCGGCTACGTCGAGTCCGCCTTCCGTCGTGAGTTCCTCTCGCCGCTCGGGAACCAAAGAAGCC
>WGDQ01000675.1 GCA_015493185.1 Planctomycetaceae bacterium | reverse complement strand
TTCCTGCTGTTGCCGCTGGCAACGCAAACGTTGCGGTTGCCGGCCACGGGCTGCTGGCCTGCGCTCAATCGATCGCAATACCTTCTGATTCGATACGAAACGGCACAATCTCGTCGCTCGCCGGGCTGCCTCGGTGTTTGGCGACGTACAGTCCGCGGGCCATGCGTCGTCCGTCGCGAATGCGTCCCAGATAAATCACCGTGTTGGCCTGCGCGAGCCAATCGCCTTCTTCCAGCGGCTCATCGATCAGCCGCTGGAGCATCGTTTCTCGCGAGGTGCACGCCAGCACGCAGCCGATGTCGCCCGTATCGTAGGCATGCTCGGCCACGTGCCGCGCGTGTTGCCGAAAGTGCTGCCGCAGCAGGTCGCGAGCCACCCAATCGGACTCCTTGCGCAATATCTGCTCGTAAATGTATTGAAGCAGTTCGAACTGAATCGAGTCTTGCTGCCGTTCGACCGGTTCCACGCCATCGATCACCACGCGCCGCACGCCGCGGATGAAGTGCTGATAGAAAAAGCCCACGGTTTGTTGTAGCCGGGCCGCCAGTTGCGCTTGCCAGTCGTGCCAGGCGTCGAAGTCGTGCTCGCTTCTCAATGGCGTTCGGCCCGAGCGATCGAACACGCGAAGATACTCGCCGATGGGGCGTTGGACGTCGAACACCTCGGCCGGGTCGATCGACCGGCAATCGGCCGTCTCGAGCGCCCAGCCGTATCGCGCTTCGGCATATTGCCGGTGCGATTGCGAATCGCCGCGGCATGTCATGTCGAACACAACGCCGCGGCGCCCTTCGTCGCGCATGCCGGCCTCCGCGAAGCTCAGGGCCAACTGCGTTTTGCCAATGCCCGTGGCCCCCACCAGCACGGTCATCGTGCCCGGCAGCAAACCGCCGCCCAGGCATGCATCGAGCTTCGCAATACCGGTCGACTGACGTTTCTCCACAGCAATCGCTTCCTCTCAACTCGCAATCTCAACTCGCAATGCTTGCCCGCCCCACGCGTTTCATAACAACGCAACGTGACGGTTCCCGTGTTGTCGTAAACGGAAAAGCAGCGCCATCCCGCGAGCGATTGTCGGTACGTCTTACGCCCCGACGTCTAAATCGTCAGTTTCCGGTCGCGGGCCGCCACCGACCAAACGTCCACGGCCTTGCCATGCTGAGCCACCACGGCCTCGCGGTGCAGCGCCGTCGTCGGGCAAATGTGATACGGAATGCCGTAAACCGAGGTGCCCACCGCATAGGCTTGTGCGTCGGCCACGCGAACCGTCAGGTGCTCTTCGTTGTGAACACACGGTTCGGCATCGGGCAAGTCGATGAGCCACACTCGCAGTCCGGCGTGATCGGGCGAAACGGCCTTGTAGCCCAGGTCCAAACAAAGCCGCCCGCCGTCCGGCCGACTGATCACGCGCCCCAGCAAACACGCGGCATGCAGAAACTCGATGTCCGGAAAGCGGCTCGCGTAGCCATAGTCCCATAGCAGGCACGTGCCCGGGCTGCACGTTGCCCGCGGGTTGCCGGCGTGAATGGGAAACGTGGGCGTGCCGCCGACCACCACCTCAGGCACATCGAACCCCTGCCGCACCAATTCGTCGCGCAGTTGCCACACGGCCGCGTAATCGTGCTCGACGCGCTGGCGCCGCAACCGCGGGTCCGAATCTTTGATATGCCCGTCGTAAATGTGCAGTCCGCCGGGCCGCACGCCGGGCAACGCGTCGATCAGCCGATACAGCGCAATCGCCCGCTCATCGGGCTCGATGCCGCTGCGGTGCAGCCCCACATCGAGATCGACCAGAACCCCCGCTTCGGCATCCGCTTCGCGCAGCACGTTGGCCAGCGCTCGCAAGGCCGTTTCGTCGTCGGCAATCGTCGAAAACCGAACCCCGCGAAACGAGTCGACCAGCCGCGCGAACCGGCCGATGTTCGGCCCCACCATCGGATAGGCAAGCTGAACGTCGGTCGCGTCCGAGCGGGCCAGCATTTCGGCCTCGGCAATGGTTGAGCATTTGAATCGCTCGATACCCGCCCGTTGCTGAAGACGCACCACCTCGACCATCTTGTGCGTTTTCACGTGTGGTCGCAGTCGCTCGGTGCCGCCGGCCATGGCGATCATCCGCCGGATGTTCTCTTCGATCCGCTGCGGATACACCACCAGCGCCGGGCTTGCAATCTGCTGCTCGTTTTCAAGGCGATACCACGCGGCTTCCATCAGCCAATATCCTGTCAACCGTTCAGTCGGTCATCCGTTCAGCCGCTCAGTCAGTCGTTCAATCGTTCAGTCGGCCGACTCGGCCAGTCCGCGCCATGCCTCGCTCAGCAGGTCGGCCGCGCGGTCGATTTCCTCTTCGGTCGTAAAGCGTCCCACGCTCAGCCGCACCGTTTCTCTTGCCTGCTCGGGCGCAAGACCCATGGCTCGTAGTGTCGACGAAACATGCGTCGCGCCCGAGTGGCACGCGGCACCGGTCGAGGCGCACAGCTCGGGCACGCGCCGCAATAGATCGTCGCCGCGCACGCCCGGAAACCGGATCGACAGCGTATTGGG
>WGDQ01000674.1 GCA_015493185.1 Planctomycetaceae bacterium | reverse complement strand
GGGCGAATGCGTGCGGCGTCCGGGCCGGTACGGCCGCCAGCCGAGCGATGAGGAACGCCGCTGCCGCGCCGGACGGCTGGTGATGCGCTCGGGCGATTCTGTGGCCGAAGCATCGGAGCCGCGGGTAGCCGATCGCGATCGTGAGCGACTGGTCGGGGCGGCTGCTGGTGTGGGCGAAAGGCCGCGGGGAGCGGACGCGACGTCTTCGAGATCGTCGGGTGGTTGGGATTGCGGGTCGGTGTTGGGGGCTGCTGCCGGTGGGTCGGAAGAGGGATTGGCAGAGTCAGCAGGTGAGTTGTCGGGAGGAACGGTCTCGGGCAGCGGGATGGTGATCTCGTGGGTTTCGTTGGCGGGCTCGTTGTCGACGGGCCGCGGCCCTTGGGCGTCAGCCGATGTGCTTGCGCGCGATTTGTTGAACGGCGTTGGTTGTTCGCTTGCTGTGGCCAACGGGGACGTAGCGGGTTGAGGCGTGGAATCGGGCTGAGGCGCGGAATGCGGAGATGGTGCGCCGGCATCGGGCGAGCGCTGCGGCGAATCTAGCTCGGGAGGTGCCATTTCGGGCAGCGACGCGGGCGGCTGCTGCGCATTGCGCGGCGTGTGCCGGCGATCGTTTCGGTTCGGCGCGGCATCGGGCGCGTCGGTGGCATGGTCCGAACCGTGGTTGTGGTGCTGACTGTGGTCGTCAATGGTCTGCGGCTCGTTGCGCTGGTGGTTTGGCAGCGGCAGTGGTTCGGCAGATGGGGCAGATGGGCCCGTGTTTGTCGGGCCTTGTTGTGCTGGTGATGATGCGGGACTGGCAGCGGTTTCGGCGATGGTCTTGATTGCGGCGGCTTGAAACACGGGGGCGGTCGGCACGGGCAGCAGCGGCGGTTCGTCGTTCCAGGCTTGCCAGTGCAAGATGCGGGGTTCGTAGCCCTGCAATGCGGCCAGCGGCGGGCCGGTGTACCGCGACTGGCTTTTTCGCACCATCTGACGCTGCTTTTCGGCATCGTGCGACGGGGCGGCATGCCCACTGGGAGCTGCTGAGGCGTCGAACGGCTGTGGTGCGGATGGCGCGAGCATTGCCGCCGGAGCCGGAGGCGGTGCCGGCGGACCGGCCGGCGGGTCGTAGTAGCCGCCGCCGATTGGGGAAGCGGCCACAGCGGGAGCGGGCGGCCAGGGCATGGTGGGGTCGGCCAGCATGGGGCCATACCAGCAACCCGGCAATCCGACGAGGGCCAAGAGCCCCAGCAGTACGGCAACGGCGGTGTGGCCCGAGCGAACGTTGGCGCGACCGGTGCGAGCGCAAGCGGCAGGGGTTCGCATCGTCTGGTGGGTTGGTGAGCACAAGGTTGTTTTGAGCGGAGACATCGGCCAGTCGCGGGGGCTGGGCTGTTGCCGGTTTCGAGAATGAACTTTCGTGGCCACGGCCGTGTGGGGGCACGCCGCGTCGTATGTGATCGTCAGACAAAGGGGCCGCACATCAGGAATAATCGGCAAAGTCGACGTTTTATTTCCAACCCAACTGGTTTTGCCCGAGCGGTTGGTTTGTCTGTTTTGACTCACCTGCGGTTCTTCCGGTGGCAGTGCGAATGTGGGCAGACGAGATTTTTGACCCGAGCCGAACAAGGCCCACGGGAGAGGCATGCGGCGAAAACCGAGAGTTTCGCCCGGCGGCTACTGGTTGAGCGAAGACGAAGTTGTTACCTTCAAAGCACTTGTGCCGGGCCTCATTTTGGTGGGTGGGCGTGGGAGAACACAGGTGACATGGGTGGCCGGCACACTCGGCTCGCGCAGAACGGCCGGGTGGCACGGCGGAACATTTTTGCCAATGGAGAACGACGACCGTGAAGGACACGCTTCGATTGCGATTTGCATGCCTCGTGTTGTTGGCTGGCACCCTGCTGCTGGCACATTCTGCCTGGGGCCAACAGAACGATACGGCGAGTGATTCGGCGGCAGAGCCTGCGGCGGAAACCGCAGCGCAGTCGGAAAGCGAGCCCTCGGGCGAACAGCCGAACAAACCGGCGGATGAACCGGCCGGCGAGCCGGCTGAGAAATCGGCTGACAATGCAACTGAGGAGTCGACTGAGGATGCGTCCGCGGCAGAGGGGGCCGGTGCGGCCCAATGGAAGCCGGTGATCGTGGCCTCGATCGCGAGCCACCAGCGCATGATCGACCGGTTGCGGTTCATCGGAAAGGCGTCGCCGAACGATCCGGATGGGGCCAGCTTTTTGAAAAGCGCCACGGGCCTGTTTTCGTCGTTGGCGAAAATCGAGGGGTTGGATCTGGAGCAGGTGGCCGGCATCGACGCTGGGCGTCCGTGGGGAATGGCCGTGATTAGCGACGGGCTGGACATGATTCCTTACGTGTTTGTGCCGGTGGCCGATTTGGAGCCGGCTTTGCAAACGCTGAAACCGCTGTTGGGCGAAGCAAAGGCCCTGGAAGACGACGTGTATGAAATCGACGCGTCGAAGCTGCTGGGCCTGGTGCCGGCCGGCGGGTTGCTGGTGCCCACCGGGGTGGAAATGTATTTGAAGTTGAAAGACGGCTGGCTTTACGGCGTGCAGTTGCAAGAGCACTTCGACAAGCTGCTGGCGCCCGACGAGCTGTTGGGTGAAGGCAATGCCGAGTATGACACAACGCTGAGTTTTCATGTGCAGAACGTGCCCGAGGCACTGCGTTCGATGCTGGTGGATCGTGCGGCCGACATTCAGATTCCGGGTTTGCCGACCACGCCGACGCGTATGCCCGACGAGCCGGACTCGCAGTTTGCGTTTCGTCAGCAGCTTTCACAGCAGATGTTGCAATTCGGCAGCCAGGTTTTTCGCGACGCCGAACGTGTGGTGATGGGCCTGGCCGTGGACAAAGAGGTCAAGCAACTCGTGGGAGAGATGACCTGCGTGGCCGTGGCCGACACGCCGCTGGCCCGGCATTTTGCCGATCTGGCTGAAGTGCAAACGCGGCTGGGCAGCCTCGGCTCGACGGGGGGCGAAGAGGAAGTGATGGCCGCCGGCGTGACCGTGAAGCTGGATGAGACGCGGCAGGCGTCCTTCGGCGAGTTGCTGGAGT
>WGDQ01000673.1 GCA_015493185.1 Planctomycetaceae bacterium | reverse complement strand
CTTTAGGACGGGCCGCGAATGTCTGGCGCTCGATTGTGGTGACCCAATAGGTCGAATTCTCGATGTCGCCCAGCACGTGATAGTTCGTTAGCACCAGGCCTGCGGCGTCGATGATGACGCCACTGCCGAAATCGTTCGGAACAAAATCGGGATCGGTCGGATCGGGCATTGCCAACATGCGTGCGGGAGCCCGCTCAGGATTGCGCACCCTAGCAATCGCCACCACCGACGGCTCGCACTTCTGGATCGCCGTAACCATGGCTTCTTCCAGCGCCACGGCGGCAGCCAGCCCGCCTGGCGCGGCTGGTGCCGTGCGAGGCGCCTGAGCCAGGGCACAGGGAGGCCATATCAGCGGCAGCACGAGGGCTAGCGTCAATAGGGCAAGTCCACGACGCTGCCACGGCGACGCCGCATTGGGGCCTGTCATGTCGGCGGTCGAAGATGAAGATGCTGTCAGCCCGGGAGGCGGCACCGTGCTCCTGCCCGACTCCACCGATGCGGGGGCGGCGGCCAAGCTCTTGAGGCCGCGACGGGGCCGTTCGCTTCGGAGTTGTTGCAGGTCATGGGGCCACCGAACGCTTGTTGCCATAGCTCGGCGGATCGTAGTGTGTCCGCGGTCGGCAGCCCTGCCGATGCGCTGCCGTGGTGAGCGCGACGCGCGCGATACGATGATTCGTGGTCTTCTGCCCATGTCGACGGGTTCTGCCTTGTGATGTCGTAGCGTTTGCGAGCGTGGCGCAATACTTGCCGGCTGACGCCCACGCCCACAGCCGCCGATGGTCTCGGATTCGGTACGCGAACGGTGAACTTCCAACATACCGGAAAAGGCCGAGCCGCGTCGAACGCCCACGACATCAACGGGGCGGCATCGACTTCAGGGAGCCACCGGCGACTGTCCGGCGCCGTTGCCGGCAATACCGGCCGGTGCCATGTCGCGCGAGGCCAGAATCTTGTCGCGCAGCTCTTCGACAACGTTGGGGTTGCTCGCAAGAAACTCTCTTGCCCGTTCGCGTCCTTGCCCCAATTGTACATCACCGTAGCGGAACCAGGCACCCGAGCGAACAACGAGCCGCTGCTGCAAGGCGAGATCGAGAATATCGCCTTCGTAGCTAATGCCCGCTGCGTGCAACATATCGAACTCGGCCACGCGAAACGGCGGAGCCACTTTGTTCTTCACCACTTTGGCCCGCACACGCTGGCCGATCACGTCTTCGCCGTCTTTCAACTGGCCAATGCGCCGAACGTCGATGCGGCACGAGGAATAGAATTTCAACGCCCGACCGCCGGGGGTGGTTTCCGGACTGCCGAACATGACCCCGATTTTCTCGCGGATTTGATTGATAAAAATCACGCTGGTCTTGGCCTTGGCAATCGCCCCGGTGAGCTTGCGCATGGCCTGGCTCATGAGCCGCGCTTGCAGGCCCACATGCGAGTCGCCGATTTCGCCTTCGAGCTCTTTTTTCGGAACCAGCGCGGCGACCGAGTCGACAACGATCACATCCACCGCGTTGGAGCGGATGAGCATCTCGGTGATGTGCATGGCCTCCTCGCCGCTGGAGGGTTGGCTTACCAGCAGGGTTTCGAGTTCGACGCCCAGTTTCTTGGCCCAACTCGGATCCAAGGCGTGCTCGGCATCGATGAATGCGGCAATGCCCCCCTCGCGCTGCGCATTGGCCACCACGTGCAGGGCCAACGTGGTTTTGCCGCTCGACTCGGGTCCAAAAATCTCGATGATGCGCCCGCGAGGAATCCCCTGCCCTCCCAGGGCCATATCAAGCGAAAGGCTGCCCGTGGGAATGCCCGCGATACGAACTGCCTTGGCAGCGCCAAGCGGCATGATGGCCCCTTCGCCGAATTGCTTTTCGATCTGCGCCAATGTGGTACGCAGCTCGGTGTTTTGCTCAATGGCCGTTTCGCTGGGGTTTTTTTTGCGGGGGCCACGGGCCGAGGGTTTGCTGGTTTTGTTCTCTTTTTTGGCCATGCGCGGGTTTGCCTTCGTACCGGAGACCATGGTGGAAATCTCCAACAGTTTGGGGTGTTCGAACCAATTCGCCAAGAGCCGACGCCGCGGGCACGAAAACAATAGAGCCCGACGCCCGAGACAGCCCGTATAGTGTACGGGTGAATACTATATCGGCTGCGGGCCGTTTAGACAACGGGAAAAGCGTGATTTTTTGGAGCGCGGTTCGGTCCCCCCGGAAAAAATCGCTCCGGAATTCAGTCACGCGTTGGCGAGCGGCAGGCGTCCGATGGCCTCGTATCGCGGGCCGTCGCGGCCGAGTTGGCTGGTAAAAACGGTGACGCGATCAATCGCTGTTGTGCCGGCCTCGAAATCGGCCCGTTTGCGAATCAGGTCGGCCAGATCGGCCACACCTTTCCAGGCCCGGCGGATGCGGCCAAGCGTGACGTGCGGGTGAAATTTGCGCTGCTCGGGCGCAAAACCGATGTCGGACAGTGCCGTGTCGATGTGCTGGAAGAGCTGGCTCACCTGCTCGTGGCCTTGCCCGACACCCAGCCAGATGATGCGCGGACGATCCAGATTCGGGTAGGCACCAGCGCCACGGACCTCCATCTCGAAAGGCGGCACCTGAGCCGAAGCCTGGCCGACCGCTCGGCAGACGTCGGCCAGCGCGGTTTGGTCCACGTCGCCGAGGAACTTGAGCGTGACATGCAGGTTGTGGCCATCCACCCAGCGAACGTCGGCCTGTGCGCGGCGGAGCTGCTCGATCAATTGCAACGTGCGCCGACGTGTGGCCTGCGAGATTTCTAATGCTACGAACGTGCGGACAGGTTTTGCCATGATCGGCCCTTGGCCAGCAAAAGGTGGGAAAGAGGTGCTCCCCGACGCGTCATCGGTTTGCGAACTGGAAGAGAACGTGCCACTGACGTTGCGAACCGCCCCGGTGTGCGGCGTCTTTCATCAAGGCCGTCGCGGCTCGAGTGTGACTGCCATGATGATCGGCGCCGTGGGATCGTGCCCCTTGATGAATGTGATCGATTCGATGGGATCCGCTTTGCGCGGATGAACCGCCAGGTAGCGCAATTGTCGGCCGCCGAGGTCGAAGGCATACTCCGAGCCGGGCACATCCACGCGGCGAATATAATCGGCTAAATGGTAGCCGTTGCGAAGGGGATGATCTTCAGTCGACCCATCGCTATATCGGAAACGCACAATCAGCGAGATGCTCTTCTCCGGGTGTGCCGGAAAGCCCCACCCGCTGATGCCCCCCAACAGGTGCACCGCAGTCAGTGGTGTGTGGCAGTCAATGGTGATCGAGCGCGGCATCGTGGGGGGCAATGTGCCGCGCGGACCGTGAAGCAAGATGATGTTGGGTGCGCGTCCGCCGCGCGGGTCGCTCAGCAGGAACGGAATATCGTGAAAGGAAACGGTTCCCCAACGATCCCAAACCAGCCGATCGGGGCCGCCCGGCGAGCTGTGGAATAGCGGACCGCTGCTGGCGGCCGTGGCCACACGGTGCAGCGACAACGGAACGTAGCGGCTTGGCGTTACGAGAAACTGTAGCAAGTCGGCCAACTGCTGTGGCGATAGCTGTTGCTCGAAACCCTCGGGCATGAGCGATTTGCGCGAGGCGACGATCTCCTCGATATCGCTGCGCTGCACCACCTGTCGGCGAGCTTGGGCGTCGATCAGTTCGACGGTTGTGCGGCTTTCCTGCCCTAGCATACCGTTTAGCACCCGACCATCGTTGAGAACCAGCGTGTACACATGAAAATTGCCCTCGACGCTGCGGTTGGGGTCGATAATGTGTGTGAGCAGTTCGGCCTTCGGGTGCACGGCCATGCCCGTCAGATCGGGGCCGATGGTTTCCCCCTCGCCTTGAAAGCGATGGCACGTGGCGCACTGCTTGCGAAATACCTTGTGTCCCTCGGCAGCATTGCCCTGGCGCTTGGTTACGGGCATCAAACGCTCGATCACGGCGGCGCGATTCGGATCGGGCGCGGCATCGCGGCCAAGCAGTTTTTTGGCCCGCTGCTGGATCGAAGCAACGGGGTGCGCAAGCAACCGCCGGCGGGCGGTTAGCGTCAGATCGGCCGGGCCGATCCGGCCGTCGGACAAAAGGTTGAGCAGATCTTCTGTGGTTTGCTTGCGAGCGAGCATCACGCCAACGGCTGCTTGACGCAGCGCCGGCGGCCATGCTGCCCAGTGTTGCGTCAACTGTTCGGCCAAGGTTTCTGCGCGGCTGGCTTCGAGCGTTTGCACAAGCGATTGGGCCACCTGCGGCGGCGTTTCGGGTGTGATGGCGGCGAGAATGCCTTCAACCACATCAGGCTGCCGCGGCGAAAGCTGCACTACGTGTCGGGCCGCATCGACACGCTGCTGAGGCGACTGCGCCTCGTCGAGCACGGTTTTCAGCATGCGCTGCACAAGCCGGCGGCGCAACGTGTCGAGGCGGTCGAGTTGCCATGCGTTGCCCAGTCGAATCGCCATGCTCTGGTGGGTGGAGTCCAGCTTGTCAACCCAGGTTGCCAGCCGAGCTTCGGCCGCTTCGGGCAGCTCGATCTGGTAGTCGGCAGGCCAACCGTCGACGATTCCACGCAACATGGCTTTGCCCCACTCGGGCGCTGCGGCGACCATCGCTTCAGCAGCCTGCGCGACCTCGGCAACTGCCGGGCGACCGCGGGCCCAGTGTTGGGCCACCTGCGCAATCAGCGCGGCAGCACGTTCGGTATTGGCACCACGGTTTGCATGAGCGGTACGGTTTGTGTTTGCGGCATGGTCCGTATCGGCCGTGCGTTCGGCCTCTTCCGATTCCGAGTGGGACGTCGTCGAACTGCCCTGCGGCTGCGACACATCACGATTTGCTGGAGCCAGGCGGCTTATGGCACGCAGCGTCGGCAACGCGTGGGTGGCTGCCGCACAAGTCAGCGCTTCGCGCAGCCAGCGATCGTCGAGCGTTTCGGGCGCGAACAGCAACTCGGCCAACACACGGCCGCTGGCAGAGTGTGCTGGGCCCATTTCCGAAAGCGCGAGCAGCGCTTCCTTGCGGACGCGGGCATCGGCGTCATGCAGCCGCTCGCTTTCGAGCAACGCCCGGCGACCGATTTCGTTGCGAGGGAACACACGTACGGCCGTCATCCGCACGCCGGCCGAAGGATGCCGTAGCGCAGCGACGACGGTTTTCCATACCTGCGGAGCCGAGACCTCGACCGCGTGTAAGCCGTCCAGGGTCCAAAGTGCGTGGATTGCCGCGGCCTGCAACCCGGTGCGATCGGTCGTTGTGCGGTTTACGAGCTTAAGAAGCTGAGGCACCACGTCATCGCGGCCCCGTTCGACCAGTAGCCGCTGCGCGTGCAGCCGCCATCGCAGCGTTGGGTGCGCAAGGGCGGCGATCAGCAATTCCGGCCGGTTGCGGTCCAGAGGCTGCCAGGCAGTGGCCTGCGCGGGGGCAGCGTCGTAAACCACGCGGTAGATGCGGCCGCGCCGTTTGTCGCGCAGCTCGGAGCGGTAGGCATTGCCTTTGCCGGTTTCGAACCCCTTGGGCGTTGGATTGTGCTGCACGATGTAGTTGTACCAGTCGATCAACCACACGAAGCCATCGGGACCGATCTCGGCCGCAATGGGTGCGGTCCACTGGTCGGTGCTTGCGGCAAGATTGAAGCGATAGGCCGAACGATAGCCGGCCCCCTGACGTCGCAACACGAAGGTGCCCACCAAATGGCCCGTCGGACCGCAGACGAAAGCGGTCCGATTCCACCACGCAGCCGGATAAGCGCGTGCCGTGTAAATGGCGTGACCAGCGGCCGCCGTGTATCCACCGTGATGGTCGACCTGACGAACGTGCTCGGTGATCGGCCGGAAAAGATGGCTTTCGGCAATGCCGCCCAAAGGCGTGGGGCTCCACCCACGTACGTTTTCGTAGTAGCGATTCGGAATGCCAAGAAACACGCTGGGGTTGTGATTGGCCGTCGAGCCGAAGACTTCGCCTTCTTCGTTGAAGCCGAGCCCCCATGTGTTGTTGTTGGTCGAACGCATGAATTCGATTTGCGTGACCGACGGCGGGTCGTTGCCATCGAGTCGAAACCGCCAGAATCCCATGCGAAAACTCGCACGCTCGACGCCGTCGACCGTGGGGTGCGAATCGTTGTAGCCCTGCATGGCCCAATACCAGTTGTCGTGGCCATATCGGAAGTGGCTCACCCCGCCGTGCGTGTCGCTCATGTTCCAGCCGCGGATCAGCACTTTTTTGAGATCGGCCCGACCGTCGCCGTCGGTATCTTTCAGATACCACGTTTCGGTGCCGTTCTGCACAATGACGCCATCGCGGTAAAACGTCAGGGCCGTCGGAATGCTCAGCCCCGTGGCGAAGACCGTAAACCTCTCGGCGCGTCCGTCGTGGTCGGTGTCTTCGCAAACGCGTATCTGGTCGTGCCCTTGGCCGGGCGGTTGAAGATCGTTCGGATAGTCGCGGGTTTCGCAAATCCAGAGCCGACCACGATGGTCCCAATTCATGGCGATCGGTTTGGCGGCGAAATGGCGCTCGTCGGCGAAGAGCGAGACGTGAAAACCCTCGGGCGTCACGAAGCGTTTCTGCGACGCCTCAGGCGACAGCGGCTTTTGCATGCGGCTGTAGGGCTTGCCCTGCGTTCCCCATTTGGCCCGTGGCAGATAGTTCGGTATGCGGTCGCCAACCTCCACGTATTCCAGCGGGGGCAAGTCGTCGGGCGGCGACGTCATGGGCGGAATCGGGAAGTCCTCGTCTTCGGCCGTTTGGGCCGAAGGAACCGAGTCAGCCGTCGTCGTGGCGGCACGGTTGCCCGGAGCATCGGCCGCCGCGAGCTCCCTAGGCTGCCAGATGCCCATGATGCCCAGTGCTGGCACGACCAGCGAGAACAAGAGGCCGGCCAAAAGCCGACGGGCCGGCACGATTCGCCGAGGAACCACCGATCGGCGGGTTCTTATCGCGATGTTGGGATGCTTTCGGGTACGACGCTCTGATGAGGAAAAAACCATAGGAACGAAATTCCCCTCGAACCTCCAAAGGCTATGGTAGTCGGTGCGGCCTGTTGATCTGCAACCGGCCGGGCCAGTGCCGTGGCATGCTCGAACGTTGTAGTGCGACACACAGCGGTCCGGGCCGAACCGGGCCATGCAAAAGGGACGATGTCGCGCACAAGAAGAAAAAGAAGCCGGACGGCAAAGCCCAACGAAGAAAGCCGGCGAACAACCACTCGACAGCGCCATAGTGACGCCGGCACCTGGTTTGCGGCGTTGTTCTCCCGCGCTCTCCGCCCTCTGTTCCCTTCACAACTCGATTGCTCCGCCTCAAGGCCGGACGTCATGGTCGCCTGGTGCCTTGTTCGGCGTTTCGTCCTGTGCCGAACGTTCGATGCCGGCTTCACGGCTGAGTGGGGACAATGGCCAATACTTACGATAACCCGAATCTGACGAAAGAGCAGCATGCCAGGCCCCTGCTCTCTGAAAACAGATCCAGATGTCACGAAGGCCCGCTTGGCTCGTCGCGGCAAACGGATGTAAAGGCCGGCGAGGAGAGTACCTAAAGAGGAGGGACTCGGGCACAGGCTTCGCGGGGGCGATCGCGCAGAAACGCACCGTGGCGGGCCGGCGCTGGTGCCTTTGGGCGTGCGATCTCAAAATGTCAGCATCTGGCGATATTCTCTCATGCGGTGGTCGAGGTCAGCCCTTTCGATTCGCTGCATGCGGTCGAGGCTGAAGTCTTCGACGTTGAAGCTGGCCACGAGAATGCCGTAGGCCATGGCCTCCTTGAGTGTTTGCGGCTCGAAATTTCCTTTTTCGGCCAGGTAGCCCATCATGCCGCCGGCAAAGCTGTCGCCCGCGCCGGTGGGGTCAGTCACATCTTCGGTGGGATATGCCGGCAAAACATAGGTTTCGTGCTCACTGAAAAACATGGCGCCATGTTCGCCCTTTTTAATCACCACAAACTTCGGTCCCATTTCGCGAATGCGATGGCCGGCCCGCACCAGGTTTTCGTCGTCGGTCAACAGCTTGGCCTCGGAGTCGTTCATCACCAAACCGTCGATGCGTTTCAACAGGTCGAGCAGTTCGTCGTGCTGCGTGCTGATCCACAGGTCCATCGTGTCGGCCACGACGAGCTGCGCACCGCTGCACTGTTCGAGCACCTGCATTTGCACCACGGGCGAACCGTTGGCGAGAAAAAGAAACGGGCACTTGCGGAAGGGTTCGGGCAACTGCGGGTTGAACGTCTCGAACACGTTCAGATGTACTTCGAGCGTTTCGCGGTCGTTCATGTTAGGCAGGTATTTGCCTTTCCAGCGAAAGGTCTTGCCGCCGGGCACCACTTGCAAGCCTGCCGTATCGACCCCGCGGCGCTGTAGCAGTTGCGTGTGCTCGTCGGGCCAGTCTTCACCAACGACGCCAACAAGCCGCACTGACGTGAAATAGCTGGCCGCATACGAAAAATACACGGCCGATCCGCCGAGCACGTTTTCCCGATATTCGGTCGGGGTTTCCACGCTATCTAAGGCAACCGAACCGACGACGAGCAGCGGCATGGCATGATGTCCTTTTTTGCTTCGAGTGTTTCGAGTTCGTTTTTTTCGACGCGGCAAAGACACGAGATGCGTTCGACCCCCGTGCGATGCACGGCGGCAATACATTCGTGCAGTATGCATTACGTTCGTGCAGTATGCATTCGCACCCTGTGCGTGTTTGCAGCGTATGGGCTTGCACCTTTGTGTGCGGTGTGGTGGGGTGATATGGCAGAGCCACTACGATTGGGGAAAATCTGGCAAGACCAGCGTGCGATATTGTGGGCACACGTGCGACGTGGGCACAAAGCTTTCTGGTCGCTTTCTGGTCTGCTCGCTGACGTGGGCGAGCATCTCGGGCCATTTTTGTATCGGCTACCTCTGCCGAAACGGTTGCCAGCGGTCGGCGCGACGCCCGCTAGTCGGGTTTGCCTGCTCCGGGGAGTGGTTGAACTCGTTTCCGTGTTGTGCCTGCTGGGCCGGTTGCCGCGGCGGCGATTACCGTCGGGCGTTCCCTTTCTGCTGACGCTCGATCTTTGCCCAAGTATCGCGCAGTGTGACCACGCGATTGAAGACCGGCTTGCCGGGGGCCGAGTCTCGTGTGTCGACGCAGAAGTAACCGAGCCGCTCGAACTGATAGCGATCACCCGGCTGGGCCTGCGACAAGCTGGGTTCAACCGGGCAATCGGGCAGCACTTCGAGCGAGTTGGGGTTCAGGTAGTCGAGATACGATCCGCCATCGGGCACGTCGAGCGGGTTGGGCTTGGAGAACAGGTGGTCGTAAAGCCGCACTTCGGCCCGTAAGGCGTGGGGGGCCGATACCCAGTGGATCGTGCCCTTCACTTTGCGGCCGTCGGGGGCTTTGCCGCCCAGCGTGGCGGGGTCGTACGAGCAACGCAGTTCGATCACCTCGCCGGTTTGTTCATCTTTAATCACCTGCTCGCAGCGGATGAAGTAGGCATATCGCAACCGCACTTCGCGGCCCGGGGCCAGGCGGTAGAACTTTTTCGGCGGGTCTTCGCGGAAATCGTCGCGCTCGATATACAGCTCGCGCGAAAAAGGCACCTTGCGACGACCGGCTGAAGGATCTTCCGGATTGTTGATGGCCTCGAGCTCTTCGACCCGGTCTTCGGGATAGTTTTCGATCACCACTTTCAGCGGCCGCAGCACGCCCATCACCCGCGGTGCTCGGCGATTGAGGTCTTCGCGAATGGCGTTTTCCAGCACCACCATATCGATTGTGCTGTCGAACTTGGCCACGCCGATCGTCGCGCAAAAGTTGCGAATCGCCTCGGGCGTGTAGCCGCGACGCCGCAAGCCGCAGATTGTCGGCATGCGCGGATCGTCCCAGCCGTCAACGTGCTTTTCGCGCACCAGCTCCAGCAGAATTCGTTTGCTCATCACCGTGTAGGTCAGGTTCAACCGGGCGAACTCGATCTGGCGGGGATGATAAATTTCAAGCTGATCCAGGTACCAATCGTAGAGCGGGCGGTGGTTTTCGAACTCCAACGTGCAGATCGAGTGCGTGATTCCCTCGATCGAATCGGACTGCCCGTGCGTGAAGTCGTAGGTGGGATAAATGCACCAACGATCGCCCGTTCGGTGGTGCCTGGCGTGCAACACGCGATACATCACCGGGTCGCGCAGGTTCAGGTTGGGCGAGCGCATGTCGATTTTGGCCCGCAACGTCCGCGAACCGTCAGGAAACTCACCGCGCCGCATGCGCTCGAACAGGTCGAGATTTTCTTCCACGCTGCGGTTTCGATAGGGGCTGTCTTTGCCGGGTTCGGTGAGCGTGCCGCGATACTCGCGAATTTCCTCCGGGCTCAGGTCGCACACGTACGCCTTGCCCTTCTTGATTAGCAGCACGGCCCACTCGTAGAGCTGTTCGAAGTAATCGGAGGCGTAAAATTCGCGATCTTCCCAATCGAACCCGAGCCAGCGAACGTCTTCCTTGATGGCGCGGACGTACTCTTCTTCTTCCTTCGTGGGGTTCGTATCGTCGAAGCGCAGGTTGCACAGGCCATTGAATTTTTCGGCCAAGGTGAAGTTGAGCACAATCGATTTGGCGTGTCCGATGTGCAGGTAGCCATTGGGCTCGGGCGGAAAGCGCGTGTGAACCCGATCGAACCGCCCGCTCTGGAGGTCGTCGACGATGATTTGCTCGATGAAATTGAGCGAGGGCTTGGTTTTCGCCTCATCGTCTTGCGGCGGATCGTGCCGCGAGGCCGGCGGCGAACCCTTGGAAGGGGACGCACCGGCAGCGGTATCGCGAGGGTTGCCGGGGCCACTGGTTGGCTCTGAAGGATGGTCAGACATCGGATTCCTATTCACGACGGAGCGAGGCGGGAAAAACGTGGCCGGTAAATCGAGAATTTCAAAATCGTAAAGCAGGGTCGCAGTCCGACACAACGCATTGCGTGCGACGAAGGCGTACGAAACTCGCGGTGCGCGACGGGACCACCGCCAAAGCGACATCACAAAGAATCGAAAGGTATCTTCCGACCCAACGGCTCGTCGCGCCGCCGCAAGGCGGCAAACGCTGGCTATGCCGCAGCGCATCGCCCGTCTGCGCTTGGGGGCAAGCCATGGCAGTTCACCGCGTCCGCCCTATCACGACGCAAGCGGGGCCGCCTCCGCAGCGTTCAACAAATACTACTTTTGCGGCAAACGGCAAGCCCCCTGCCCCCGGTTCTGCCCCGCCCAAGCGCTGCGTTCTGGGCGCGGAAGCTCGTGCTGAGGCGGCGTTGCTCGCGGCACGTCGCTCGACGGTGGCCCGTATGGTGGCGCGTCGCACGCCGCGGGTCAAATGCGCTGCAAGGCCTGATCAATGCGGTGCAACACGCGTTGCCGGCCGAGGATGGCCAATGTTTCGAACATGCCGAACCCCTGGGCTTTGCCGGTAACCGCCACGCGCAGCGCATGGATGATCTGGCCGATCTTGATGCCCTCCTGCTCGACGAACTCGCGTAGCAACTGCTCGAGGTGCTCGGCGTCGAAGTGGTCGGCACGGGCCAGGCGATCTCGAAACCGTTGCAGCAATTGGCGAGCTTCGGGCGGCTTGCGAAGCCGCTTTTCAAACGCCTTTTCGTCGTAGGGAAGCTGCTGATCGGGCAAAAAGAAATCTTCGTAGTCGAGTATGTCGCCCGCCACCTTGATGCGGTCGCCGGCGGCCTCCACGATCTGCCGCACATAGCTGCGGACGTCGGTGTTCTCGGGCGGCTCGAAATTGGCCAGCAATCGCGCCTTTTCGAGATACGGCATCACCAGGCCGACCTTCTCATCGCTCGAAAGCTGCTGCATGTAGTGCTCTTGAAACGCCAGCAGCTTTGTGGGGTCGAAACTGGCCGGCGAGCGATTGACGCGCTCGAGGGAGAATCGGGCGATCATCTCGTCGCGGCTGAAATGCTCGCTGCTGTCGTCGAGCGACCAGCCGAGCAGCAGCAGATAGTTGAGCCTGTCTCTTATACACATCT
>WGDQ01000672.1 GCA_015493185.1 Planctomycetaceae bacterium | reverse complement strand
GCTCGCATAAGTATATGGAGATGATGGATACCGATAGGCGGCGGTGCTGGCAACGTGGTTGCAGTGCGTTGAGGACCTCGACGATACGGCGCGAATCCTGGGCAATGCGGTGCGAAGGTTGGGGCGATGCGGCGCGAAGGTTGGGGCGATGCGGCGCGAAGGTTGGGGCCATGCGGCGCGAAGGTTGGCAGTACGGGCACGGTGAGGGAAAGGGGGATTGCGGGCTTCGGCGCAGACTGGCGAAGCTGGGGCGAGCAGGTTGCCGGCGTGCGGCGTGCGCGGCAGACGCGCCGGTTTCCATTGACGCCGAACGGCGGGGCCGACATAATCCGCCCGCTCTTCACCCGGCGAAAGTTCTTTTGTTTTGCGAACTCCATCGATCGATGCTGCGCACGCTCTGCCCGCTGCGCGCGAGTCGCGGATGCGCCGCACCGCGCGAGCGGTTGACCGATGGCGTGTGGCGCGAAAACGCGCGGCGCGAAAATGCATGTTGCGAAGGTGTGCGTTGTGGTTGTGCGCGGGCATGCGTGGGGTGGTTTGCGAGTGCGGCGAGCGTGCCGCAACGTTTGCTGGGGCCGAATGGGTTGCCGCGGGCAGGGAGCCGTGCGTGGCCGCAACGGGCAAAGAGCGGCAGGCGAAAGACGTTGGTGGGCCTACCGTCAGACAAGGCGGAAGTGAAGTAGGGAGTACCGTACAGCGTGTTGTTCCAGCAAACCCATCGCGATGAGATGCCGACGCCACGCCTCCGCAGGCGGCCGGGCCGAGGGGCGATGCCGGTGGCGAACGGATCGGCTGATCGGGCGCGTGCTGCCGCCATAGCGCGGTGCCGTGGGACGATGACGGTGTGGAGCGTGGCGCTGCTGGTATTGTTGGTGTTGTTTGTGAGGACCGCCGGCGCACAGGCGCAAGCCGATGGCGCCGGTGTGGCGATTCGTCGCCCAGACGCGGCGCCGGCGGTGGCGGCTACGGACACGCGCGAAGCGCCGCGGTTGTCAGGGCATTTCAGCCGTGTGGCGTATCGCACGGTGGGCGGGTGGTACGATCCGGCCCCCGTGTGGCCGACGCCTCCGGTAATGGGGCCGCCTTCGCAACCGGTGCGCCGTCAACGAAGCAGGCCGTCGGCGGTGGCCGAGGGGTCCCTTGGCGACGAGCCCATCGGGCCATCGGCCGATGATGCCCAGGAGACGCTTGATCCGATTGCCGAAACCTGGGTGCCGGACGAACCGTGCGACGACTGCGCGCCGGGGCCCGTGCCGTACGGTGGTCCGATGTTTGGGCCGTTTTATGGCTATCCGCGATGGTGGCTGCGGCGGTTTCTGGAACACGCACGGCGACGCGGTCACTGGCGCCATCGGCCGATCAGCGCCAGTTGGTTCGTGGGTGTGATCTGGGGCGACGATTTGCAGGGGCTCGACTTCATCAATGCCCGAGTGAAAGAAGATTCGGGCTTTCTGGCCGGCGCGCGGCTCGGTTGGGATTGGACCGACTACTTCGGCGGCGAAATGCGGTTGGGCTTTTCGGCCATCGACCTGCAAGACCCGTTGGAGGGCTTCAACAACGACATCATTTTGTGGGATGGCAGCTTGTTGTTTTATCCGACGGGCGATACGCGGCTGCGGCCTTACGTGCTGACCGGCGTGGGATTGGTGAACGTCGACGTGGCCACCGATCAGAGCCGCCGACTGTTGGGCATGCCGATTGGCGGTGGGGTGAAATACCGATGGGGCAACCGCATGGCCCTGCGGTTGGAACTGCTCGACAATATCGCGCTGCCCAGCGGGAGCGGTCTGGAAACGATGCACAACATTTCGCTCACGGCCGGACTGGAGTTCCGGCTGGGCGGCTCGCGCCGCAGCTATTGGCCGTGGGAGCCGAGCCGGCTGGGATGGTGAGCTCAGCGAGGTGGGCAGCGCGGCAAGCGCGATGCACCCGCTACGATGGCCTGTGCGATACAGCGCCGCGCTTTCGCACCAGCCGATTGTGCAAGCCGATCGTGCAAGCCGCGCGACGGCGACGGGTGCGCAGCGGTGCCTTGTGCGACAGAGGACCGCCGGCCGTAAACGGGAAACCCGCACGCGCGGATGAAGCCGAGAAGTGCGGGAGATTACGATTTGAGCCGGATCGGCAGGCGGTCGATCTTAGCGGCGACGATGAAATCGTTTTCCGAGAGCCCGCCGATGGCGTGGGTCCATAGTTCGATGGCCACGTTGCGATAGGCCACCAGGTGCAAGTCGGGGTGATGGCCCTCTTCTTCGGCCAGTTGGGCCACGCGGTTGAAGAAGTCGATGGCGGCCATGAAGTTTTCGACCACCCACTCTTTTCGAATTCGCTGGCCGTCGTGCGTGAGCCGCCAGCCGTCGAGCGAGGCGATTTGACGGGCTGCCTCTTCGGGCGACATGGGATCGACGCCGCCCTCGCACGGTTTGCACTTTTTCTGAAGCCACGCAGAGGCGTTCGTCGCGGCGGTCATGGCTTGAAGACTCCTCGAACTTGAGAACCCGAGAAGGGCGTTTAGGAACAGAATGCGATGCGCGTTGGCCGCACGAGCGAGTGGCGGTGTGCCACGAGCGGCGTGCCGCGCGACAGGGTTCCGGTTTCGCGCGGCAGGATCGTGCTCCGCCATAGGGCTGTGTATCGCGTGCGGCAGCGATCGTGATATGCTACCGGGTCGGGCCGTGCGACGCACTCGGCGTGCGATCAGCGGCGCGACGATAGCAGGCCGCGCCGACGACGACACACCACGAGTACCGTCAGCCCGATTGCATACCAGTACCACAAGACCGGTTCGGGAACAACAAGGGCCGTGTCGGCTTCGTACACCGTGAGCAATTGGTTGGGGGCCACGTTGAAAAGCGATTGATTGATGCCGCTGGGCCAATAGATGTCGACCCGATCGATCAGCCCGGCGTTGGGGCCCAACCCGAAGTGGGGCAGCCACGAGCTTTGCGAAAGAAACGTGCTGCTGGCCGAAACCTCGCGGACGAGCTGCGGCCCGCCCAGTTCGGGCGTGACCACCACGCGGGCGCCGATGCCGTTGCGGTTGGAAACGGTGCCCTGAAGCCGGAGCATGAGCCAATCGTTTTCGTTGCCGCCGTCGTTGCGATACAAGATGGGCGCGCGGCGGTTGTTGACGATCAGCAGGTCGAGGTCGCCGTCGTTGTCGTAGTCGAGCGTGATCAACCCGGGGCCCGGTCCTTCGTCGATGATGCCGGCCGCGAGCGAGACGTCGGTGAATTGACCGCCATCGTTGCGCCAGAGGGTGGTGCGGTCGACGACTTGCTCATCATCGGTATCCATGCCGTTGGTCATGGCCAGGTCGAGATCGCCGTCGTTGTCGTAGTCGATGAAGTCGGTGCCCCATCCCCAACCGGCGAATTGCACACCGGCATCGGCCGCCTGGTTGGTGAACGAGCGGTTGCCCTCGTTGCGAAACAGGCGATTGCCACCGCCGCGAGGAGGAATGCCGTCGCCGCGGATGCCCACGGCGGTGATGAACAGGTCGATGCGGCCGTCGCCGTTGTAGTCGCCGGTGGTGGCGCCCATGTCGGTGTCGCCGCCGGCCACGCCGGCCGCAACGGTGCCATCGGTGAAGGTGCCGTCGCCGTTGTTCCAGAAGAGGCGGCTCGTGGCCTGATCCGAGGCGATGAACAGATCGACGTTGCCGTCGTCGTCGAAGTCGGCGAATCGCGGTGTGAAGGCCAGCACGCCCTGGGCACCAAGCGGACTGACCACGCCGTCCATGCTCACGCCGGCCGTGAGCGTCACGTCGTCGAAGTAGCCGGGCTGTTGCGCGCCTCGATTGCGAAGCAGGCGGTTGTTCGACATGGCCTGCGTAGGATTCTGGTCGTCGAGCCGCCACTCGGTGACGTAGATGTCCAGATAGCCGTCGTTATCGTAGTCGGCGAACGAGACGCTTTGTCCGTAGTGCGTGTCGGCACCCTCGACCGCTGCACCCCGCTGCACGGCCTGCTCGGTGAACACGCCGTTGCCGTTGTTCATGTAGAGATTGAAACGATTGCCGCCCAGCGTGGTGGTGTAGAAGTCGAGCGATCCGTCGTTGTCGAAGTCGGCCCAACCCACGCCGTTGGTCAGTCCGGCAGCGGGCACGGGAATGGCCGACTGCGTGACGTTTTCGAAGGTGCCATCGCCCCGGTTGCGGTAGAGGATATCGGGCTCGGTCAGGCGGGTGAACAAGAGATCGACGTAACCGTCGTTGTCGTAGTCGCCGGCCGCCACGCCGCCTGAGAAGCCGAACTGCCCGCCCAAGGGGTCGGGGCCATCGAATTGGACGTGATTGATTCCTGCTGCCTGCGTGACATCGGTAAACACCGGATCGGCAGCCCACGATGCGAGAGGTTCGCACAGCCACAGCGCGGCCGCAACCACGGCGCACGCCAAACGCTCACCGCGAGACATAAGCGTCGCCCCCTGATGTCTTCGGCCCAAAGCGGTGAGAGCATTGCTTAAGGTGCCGTGCCGCTGCTTGCGGCTACGCGCAACCAGGCATTGCCCGCGGCTTCAATGAATTTGCCAAGCCAAACGAAGTGAACAGAAAAGTGTCCCGTGCGCAATCACACGCCTGCGGCACCGCATCGTCAGACTTGCCGGACGAGCGCTACTTTCGAAAAGCTCGCGGCCGAGTCGCTACGAACGGCTGCGATACAGGTGGTGTGATCGAGCTGCGCACAAGAATCATGCCCATGGCATCTAGCGGCATGGTTGTGCGTCCGGCAACGCAGTGCGGAGTGTATTTCACCGGCGCGCACAACATCCACTAGGCCCCGCGCGAAAAGTCCGTGAAAAATTGAAAACTCAGTAACTCGCCGCGCTGCTGATTGCGAAGAGCTTTCCCGGTGCGCGACGCGGCACTGTTTACTGGCGGAGTTGTGGCTTGCCGCCCGCTCGATGGGACGCAGGAGGCAAGAAGACGATCGAGCCCGGAACCAGCCGCTCGCTCTTTTCCCCTTTTACCCGCGGCAACCGACCAATCGACCCGATCGACGCATCTGATTTTGTCAAAAAGAAATTGGGATTCAAGAAAAAAATGGTGGGGAGCGCTTCTTTTTTGCAGTGGCCGGGCAGGTGGCCGGTGGATCGTGGGAGATGCGTTGTTGATGGGTGGGCGTTGTGTTGAGAAGCGGATGGG
>WGDQ01000671.1 GCA_015493185.1 Planctomycetaceae bacterium | reverse complement strand
GTTTGGCGATGCCGTGGGAGGAGCTTTATCTAAAGCCTGGAAAAATATGGGACGCGCGTTCAAAGGACCGGAAAAAACTTCCAAGCCTAAAAACAAGACACGCCGGCCCATACCACCGAAAAACGACCCACTATCGCTTTCCAACAAGCCCGCAGAGCCGGATGCGAAGTTCTATGTCGCGGTGGCTCGCCTGCACGAATCAAAAAACAATCTGGACGAAGCCGAGAAGAATTACAAACACGCCCTCGAACAAGCTCCCGATAACCTTGAGGCAATGCTCGGCTATGCGCGACTGCTCGATCGCCAGGGCAAACTGGCCGAAGCCACACAGCAGTACCTTGAAGCCACCCGCCGTCATCCGCGCGAAGCAACGGCTTTCAACGACCTTGGCCTTTGCCTGGCGCGTCAAGGCAAGCTCGACGAGTCGATTCAGGCCTTGCGCCGCGCCATCGACCTTCAGCCACAGCGAAAACTGTATCGCAACAACCTGGCTACGGTGCTCGTAGAAATGGGGCGATACGACGAAGCGCTCAAGCATTTGGTCGCGGTGCATGGCGAATCCATTGGGCACTACAACCTGGGCTACTTGCTCAGCCAGAAAGGCGATCGTCGCGCCGCGGCGCAACATTTTGCCCGGGCCGTTGAAATCGATCCACAATTTGCCGAAGCGCGGCGTTGGCTCGATATGACCGCGAGCCGCCCAGTCAACGGAACGCAGACAGCTCCGCGGGCTTCTTCGGGAAATCGGTCGGCAGCGGCTCAGCGAGCGGTGCCCTCGGATCAGGTGGTGCCTCAAACCTCGGCGGGTTCGGCTCGCGATTCTGGCGGGGCAAGCGACCTGCCACACTCGTCTTTCAGGCAGCCTGCCAGTAATCAGGCAACGCACGACCGACGTCATGAACCGCGCTCGGTTCCCTTTAAGACGAATAGCCCCCCTACAGGCACTGGCGCCGCACCAAAGGTCGGTCCGCACAGCGACCGTCTTCCGGCACCCGACAGTTCGCAACCTATGTCGCCAGGAAATCGTGGCAGCCAGACAGGCGAAACCAGGCTGCCGCCAAAATCGGCGTCGCAAACCTCGATGGTCGATGGAAGCTCACCCGGCCTGCGGTATCCGCCGATGTCAGTACCCATTGGCCAAGCGGTATCGCCACCCGAAGCGCCCCGAGTAAAACCCGGTGAGTCGTTCTACTATCCACCAAGCCGTTATTGATCTTTGCACAATGCCCAGGAAAGGGCGCTCGCCTTTTTTGGCGCTGCTCATTCTTCGGCGACTACCGGTGAAACAAGCGTACCGATCGAGGCAATTTCGGCCTCCATCCGGTCGCCGGGTCGGAGGAATGTACCTGAGGCATTTCCCACCCCTGCCGGCGTTCCGGTCGAGATCAAGTCGCCAGGTTCCAAGGTGACGATACTCGACAAGAACTCGATCACAGCAGCAACAGGAAATATCTGCTGTGCTGTCGACGCGTCTTGCTTCATTTCGCCGTTGACGGACAATCGCATCGAGAGCTTCTGCGGATCTCCAATCGCGTCAGCCGACGCGATGCATGGTCCGCACGGGCAAAAGCTGTCGAACCATTTGCCGTGCAACCAGTCGAAGAACCGGTCTTTATCGCGGGTTTTTCGATGCGGGTTGGGACGAAAACGGCGGTTCGATATATCGTTGATGATCGTGTATCCGGCCACGACGCCCAAGGCGTCGGCTTCTCGTACGTATTTCGCGCGTCGGCCGATCACAACGGCCAACTCCAACTCCCAGTCGATATGCCCGGGCGAAACTTTCGGAATGACAACGGGGCTACCCGAGCCAATCAACGTTGTACTCGGAGGTTTCATAAAGACATAGGGAAATGTCTCGGCTCGCTGGGCCGCTTGTCCACCGCCTTCTTCGATGTGGCGGGCGTAGTTTCCTGCGAGCAAGAAGAGCTTGTTGGGCTGCGGCAGGGGCACCAGCATCTCAATCGCGTCGTGCGAATACGTCGCTTCGCGAGGCAATCCGTCACGGTTGCGATCAATCCACTCAAACAAGGTGCGAGCTTCAGCAAACGCTCGACCATCCGGAGGCAAAAAATCCAACACGTTGTCTGAATCGGGTAATTCCAGCAATTTGTGCGTCGCCGCGCGGTATGCTTCGGCTCCGGCCGAAATCGGAACGACCCACTTCTCGTCGTAAAAGCCGAGGCAAACGCGCCCTTCGCAGCGGAAACGACAAAGTCGCATATGCAGAACTCCTTCGAACCAGATGAACCGAGCCACGCGCGGCGAAAAACGCTGGCAGTATACCTTTTGGCCCCAGAGAAGCTATCACCTTGGGGCTATTCGCTTCAGCGTTTGCTGAATGTAGCAGGCGACCTGTGCTCATCAC
>WGDQ01000670.1 GCA_015493185.1 Planctomycetaceae bacterium | reverse complement strand
TCCGCCAACGCGGTATCGACAACCAACGTTGCAACCCAACGTGCGGCGGCTTTCCGCAGGCGGTTCACGCAGAGGATCGCTTCGTTGCGAGGCGTTTGTCGCGGACGCACCACGAAAAAAAGCCCGTCGCAGTATCGTCCCAGGGCAACTTGCGGTATCGCCGCATCGTGTCCGATATTTACCACCACATAGCGAAACTCTCGTCGCCACTGGGTCAACAGATCAGGCCAACATGCTTCAATGTCCGCTTCGGCGGGAAACTTGCCTGCTCCGGGGGGCAGCACGTATAGGCCATCGAGCAAACTGCGGCCAATCGCCTTTTGCCACCGCACACGGCCCCAGAGCACATCGGTCAAACCGTTTCCCTCTTCATAGCCCAGGCGGCGAGCAAGCCCCCATGCTTTAGGGTGCGCGTCGACCGCCAACACCTCGCCCCGCTGCTGCGAGGCCCATAGTCGGCACAGGGCTTCGACCACGGTGGTTTTCCCATCGTCGTCCGTGGCACCCGTCCATCCGATCGTCTGCCAGCCGGCAGGATCGAAGGTTTGCGAAAGATGGTCGCACAGTCGCTTGTAAAGATCGAGCCGCTTGATGTCGCGCAGCTTCGAGGTTGCCCGCCGTGTCGTGGTATCGGACTGAACGGATTCGGGAAACCGGATGGTGACGGGCGCTGCCGGTTCGTCATCGACCACGGTAGCCCGATGCTTTTGCGCGTCTTGCGCGACGTATCGCCGGATGGGTGGCTGTGCGGAAGGTTTGTCGACAGCGGTTCGATCCGCGACTGCGTCGGTGCCTTTGGCGCGGTCGCCTTTCGCGTGGGCACCTTGCCGGTTAAACGCTTGCTCTCCATCGTTGTCGCGCAAGGTGCCAGTTCGGACATCGTCTGCTGCGTCCGTGGCCGACGGTGCCTGCTCAGGGGGTTCCGGCGCAACCGCCGTATGGAAATCGACTGTCAGGGCGAAAGGCTGTTCCGAGTCGGCCGCGTTAGACGATGACGGGGGCCGCATTGCCGGAGGCACAACAGCCGCCTGAGGCGATTCAATATACTCCGACCAATAGAGGCTCATTGCAGGCCTTGCCACGAGATCGTCGTGGTCGACGGATGTTGCCGCGGGTGGCGGAGCATCTGGCACAACAACCCAATGAACGTGCGGTCCGTCGTCGGCATCAGAAACCCGCACAGGCGCGTTGCCAGCGTGCCGATCGCGTCCGCAGTCGTGTGGCGACGGACGAAGTTCGCGAGCCAACGCATCAACCGCTTGCTCGAAGGCTTCAAAAGCCTCGAACGATCGCTCCAGGTCGCGCATCGCCTCGCTACCACCTACTTCTCGGGGCGATACCCAGCAGGCCGGAGTTGTTGGCTCGGGTGCTTCCAACAAACGGGAGACCGCTTGCCGGTTGTCCACGGCAGCGCTGGCCGCGGGGCGAGGCGTTGTTGTGTCCGAGGATGAAGAAGCGGCGGCGATCGGCGGACCGTTGGCGTCCGAAGCTGTTTCGGCCGCGAAAGTTGCCGGCGGCGGGGTTTTGTGATTGTCCTCGGTAAAACGCTCGGCCTTGCGTGTTGCGGCCTCGTCAGTGGGCGGCGAGGCAGCAGAAAGCACCTCGGAAGAATCGGCGTGCACGGCCTCTTCTTCCGTGGTAGCCGGCTGACCGCCAGGACCACGGCTGGCCGCATGCCGCGACTCGATCCGTCTCAACGCGTCGAGCATGCGTCCCATTGTGCCATGTTCCTCATAAACGGGCCCGCCTTGTCCGCCGCAATGGCCGCGTGGCCTACTCTGGTCGCCCGTTGCTGATAGGGATAGTGGTTGCTGCCGTACGTTGCCCGATGGTTAGCAGCAGGTTGGGGCGTCTGGTTTCTGGCAAAGCGACCGGACGGACGGATCGGGGCCTTGTCAGCAGCGGCTCATTTTGCAAAGGCGTTCCGCTCTCACATGGGAGGGCCAACATCAACCGCTTCGCAACTGACGGAACAGCAGGCGGTATTCGCGCCGTCGAACGCGGCTCGGGCGTATATCGAACGAGGAGCCGCCCGCGTCGTCGATCACAATCAGATCGCGATCTTCATCGACGTCGGCTTCGGTTTGCGATTGGCCCAGGCCATGAACCTCGTCATGGGAACCGTGCTCGAATGCTTCTTGCTCTTCGGGCTCGGTTGGGCGGCTCCACGACTGGGTGGAGGCCGTGGCGAGTGTTTCGACGGCGGGCGGGGCAGCCGCAATATCAAGAGGTTGATCGGACTGATCGCTGTGCGATTGCTCGGCTATCTGCGACGGCTCGGAATTTCGGATCGCCTCGCTGCCGGCGCGGGGCGACTCCGCCGGTTCGGGCAACGTATCGGCCAGCCGCAACGTTTGCGACGACGAAACCTCGATCAGCTCGAGCATCGCGGCCAGATCCTGGCCTTCGGCACAGCGAACCGACCGATGTCGGACCAGATCGAGTTCTTCCAACTCCCGGTAACGATCGATGACGAGTTCTTCTTCGAAAATGGCCTCGTCGTCGGTTGCCGGTTCGACGCACGAAAGCTGCACTTCCGAGTCGTCGACATGGCCTGGCTCGAATTCGTGGTTCAATGCGTCTACATATTGCTCGATCTGCTCCACCTGTTGTTCTATGTTGCCAGTGTCCGAACCGATGCCCTCCAACGCGCCGATCTCAATCGTTGCCTCGGAGGGTGCCGGCACTTCACTATCAGCCGCATCGGCACGATCAAAACTGGTTTGCTCGGGCGTGTCGTGCGCAGCCGACGTTTCGGAGGGGTTTGCATCGCTTTCGTCAAGTGCCCCGAATTCGATCACCTCTTCGGCCCCCGTGCCCGAGCCACAAGGCGATCCTTGGGCATTCCAGGGCGTGGGAAGTTGTTGCAAGTCGGCCCACGCCTCTTCGATGCCCTGAGGGCCGATCGGCTTCTGTTCGCCTGCGAATCCGAGCACCAGGGCGTGGTCGCACAATTGATTGATCATCCGCGGAATGCCATCGGTCGCACGGTAAATGGCTTCCAGAGCATCTTCGGTAAACACGCCCTCGCCGTCGCCGCCACACAGGGTGAGTTGAGCACGGACGTACTGCTCGGTTTCCTCACGGTTGAACGCTTCGAGGTAGCATCGGGCGGCGATGCGCTGACTGAACTGTTCGAGCTTCGGATGCGCGAGCCGTTCTTCCAACGTCGGGCTACCGGCCAACAGAAGCCGGACGCGTGGTTCGCCTTGGCGAACGATGTTCGTGAGCAATCGCAGCTCGTCCAGCAACCGGTAGGGAAGCGACTGCGCTTCATCGATGATCAACAACAGGCCTCCTGGGCAGCGCCCGTCGCAGGAAAGATGGTCGACCAGCGACAGTCGCAACTCGCCCTCGTCCATTCCGCGGTACGGGCGTCCGATTTCGAACAGAATAGCCTGAAGCAACGTCTTCGTATCCGACACACGGCCGCAGTCGGGCATAGCGACCTGAAGCTGCCGCTTCAGGGTCTCGGCCAACCGCAGGCAGAGCAACGTTTTGCCTGTTCCCGGCGGCCCGATGACGACGCCCGTACCCTCGCCGCGTCCTAAGCAGCGGAGCAACGTTTCGTAGGCTGATTCGATGGCAAACGCGGCAAAATACGTTTGCGGCGTAGGTCCTGGAAGAAACGGACGTCGCGCGAGCCCATAGAACGATTCGTACATCGATCCTGCTTTCAGCCTCTGCGAAAAAGGTATTCAGCGGCGCCGATCCCTCGGCCGGGCCGGACAGCCTGCGCACCCCTTCAACTAGGTTCGGCTATCCGTGGGGCATCGCTCCACTTGCAAGCAACGGAAGTTCGATATCGATGCTGTAGGAAGCTAGGGGATGTTACCTCTTGCCCAGTGGCGAGGTACCACACGCCATGCCATCGCGGTGTCGCATGGTGTTGCGGATGCGCGGGTGCCGAAAAACGATCGCGACGCCCCCCGATCCGACAAACGAGCGGCAAGGCCGCACACGGTGCGGGACTTACGCCGAACATCAGCAACGAGCCGACGGTTGCCCGATCTGGCATCGAGCGGTGTGGTTTCTCCCCCCGTCGGCGCATCCATCCGACCGTTTGTGTTTCATGGCCGCTTCAACCTTTGCGAGCAGGGCAACTGCGGCTGCGGAAGGAGTGAACAGCGCTGACAATGGCCATTGTTAGCGATCTTGTTACCGCATTGTTGCCGCTCTATCGGGCGTCGCTTTCAAGGGCCCACGTTCCGGTTAGCGGCGCACCCGCAATGTAAGAAGATGTAAGAAGCTGGCGCAGCAGTGCGTGGCTTCAGAGCGGCAGAATACGATCAACCGCTCGAGCCGTAGCCGTGAGTGGGCGGTCGCGAAACTCCTGTCGTAAGGCAGGATCGCGAGCGATCAGGAAAATCGTCGACGCCGCAACGACAAAAGTCGCTCCGACCGCAAGCCGATACGACCAGCTCGCGCGGCGTTTGGTGGGTTGCTGCAGAACCAGTTCGTCGTTGCCGGAGAGAAGAAGAACCGGCAGGCCGAGGCTTTCGCCGGCATCTGCTGCATCAAGCAGCTTACGGCGTTTCCACAGTGTGAGCCCCGCGGCGGCTGCCGCTACCCCAATGGAGACCAGGACCGCACGAAACAAACGATGCGGAAGAACACGTAGATTGCGCTCCGCCACGATACGCGCGGGCGAGACGATTTCGACCGTTGCGTTCTCTTGCAAAGTTTGCAACTGCCTCGCCTCGATTTCGGCAGCAAGCCACCGCTCGTGGCTCTCGATGGCCTCACGCAGTTGTTCGCGCAACCGCTTGTACTCGGCCAGTCGATTTTGTGGCAGCGATCGTGCTTTTACCTCGGCGCCGCTTTCGCTTGCGCTCTGCTCTTCCTCGGCAGATGACCGATCGAGCGG
>WGDQ01000669.1 GCA_015493185.1 Planctomycetaceae bacterium | reverse complement strand
CCGGCAATCGTGGCATGCACGCCCGACTCGTGAAATGAAAACCATACGAATGCACCGAGCACGAAATACACGAGCAGATGCCGCACCCCCAATGCCGCGCACAGCCAAACCAGGCCCAACAACACCGCCCCCGCCGCAAGCCAACCGAATTGCAGCGATTCGGTGTAGCCGACGGCAATCACGAGAATGGCTCCGATATCGTCGGCGATGGCCAGCGAAAGCAACATGACCCGCAAGCCGTGTGGCACCCGCGGTCCTAAAATCGCCATGCAACCCACCACGAACGCGATGTCCGTGGCCATGGGAATCCCCCAACCTCGCGCCGCTGGCTGGCCATACTGCATGGCAAGATACACGGCCGCCGGGGCGACCATGCCGCCTAGTGCGCCCGCAATCGGCAGCGCTGCCCGTCGAAGGTCGCGCAGCTCGCCGAGTACGATTTCACGTTTGACTTCCAATCCGATCACGAAAAAGAAAATCGCCATCAGTGCATCGTTGACCCAGTGCTTGAGCGAATGAACAATTCGCACGCTGCCCAGTTCCAGGCCAACCGGCGTTTTCCAGAATTCGAGATAGTCGTCGGCCATGGAAGAGTTGGCCGCGACGAGCGCCAGAAACGTGCAAGCCAACAGCACGAAGCCGGCCGCCGATTCGATGTGCAGGAAACGCGTTAGTGGGGCCGTCAACCGGTCGATCGGTTGTGACGGGAAAACCTCTGCAAGGTCGGAGTGAGATTTTGCCATCGCGGTACCGCTGCTTCGGTCGTTCAATGAAAATCAACGCAAGAAGCCCATCGCTCGCAGGTCCCGGCGTGCGAAGCGAGCGAGTAGCGAACTTTTGCCGCTCGATCGCCGGCGCATCGACCATCGATCCGTTGGTTATAATCCGCAAGGCACGATTTGCCTACGGAGATGCCTCGCAAAGGTATTGGCCGACCCGGCAGCCGTTGAAAAACTCATTCCGACCACCAGCCGTCAAAAGCACCTCAGCCCTGCGTCAGGGCATCGGACATCAGCACATGCTCGAATGTACTTGCGATCCGGTCTGCTTGGCCTGATGAAGTCGTGTCCTTGCCGCTCACCGACGAAGCCATTTTGCAACCGACCTGCTGACGAAATCATCCTCGTTGGTCGCGACCACAGATGACCGTTTCATGTCGCCACGCTACAAACACCACGCCGAACTGATCCGTGAGTTCCGTCGCTCGCTGCGCGATTGCCGGCGGTTGTACCAGCAGCAGGCCGCGCGACTTGCCGCCGAACAGCCCACCCGAGATGGCAACCAACCGTCGGAGTGGATGACCACGATGGACGAATTGCATCGTGGGCTGCTGCTCAAAGTGTTTGTCGAAATGGCCCGCACCGATTGGAAGTGGTCGGCCGAAGAACGCGAACTGGCGACCTTGCTGTTCCAACACATTTGGAATCAGTCGCTCGAGGGCGAACGTCTCGAACAATGCGTTCGGCATGTATCGCAACAGGCCGACAAACTCCGCTGGAACGACTTGCTCGGGCCCTTTGCCAGCGGGGACGACGCCACGCGTCAGGAAGCAACGCATCTGGCATCGGTCGTGGTGCGCATGGCCAATGTGGTGGCGAAAATCGATGGTCGCCTTGTGCCCGAGGAAGCCACCCAACTGATGCACCTGCAAAATCAACTGGCGCGGTCGCTCAATCGTCCAATGCCTCTGGCCACAACGCCGCTGGATGCACAGCCCAGCTCCGCCATGCGCGACGTTCAGCACACCGTTGAGGCCGTACGCGACCAGTGCGACCTGAAACCGGCCCGCTCGCGCAAAGCGCGCGTCGTCGAAAAACCACCGGGCGATCAACTGGCCGAAGCCTTGTCCGAGCTGGACCAACTGATCGGGCTGGCCAGTGTCAAGCAGGAAGTGCACACGTTGGTCAACTTCCTTAAGGTGCAGCGCATTCGCGGGCAACAGGGGCTACCCGAAACGCGCGTCAGCCTGCACATGGTGTTTCAAGGCAACCCTGGAACGGGCAAAACCACCGTGGCGCGGCTCATCGGTCGCATCTTCGCGGGCATGGGCATTCTCGCCCGAGGCCATTTGGTTGAAACCGATCGCTCGGGGTTGGTCGCCCAATATGCGGGGCAAACCTCGCCCAAAACGCACCGCAAGATCGACGAGGCCCTCGACGGCGTGTTGTTCATCGACGAAGCCTACAGCCTTATCAGCGACGAAGGACGCGACGCCTACGGCCACGAAGCCGTTCAGGCCTTGCTCAAACGCATGGAAGACGACCGCGAACGCCTGGTTGTCATTTTGGCAGGCTATACCGGGCCGATGGAACGCCTGTTGCATAGCAACCCGGGGCTGTCATCGCGATTCAGCCGGCGGCTCAACTTTCCTGACTATTCGCCAGCCGAGCTTGGCCGGATATTCGAATCGATGTGCAATAAAAACGATTATCGGCTGCTGCCGGCAACCCGTGTCAAATTGCTCTTGGGCTTCCGCTACCTCGTGCAACACCGTGACGAGCACTTTGGCAATGGCCGCTTGAGCCGCAACGTATTCGAACAGGCAATCCGCCGTCAGGCTAACCGGCTGGCGGCAATCGCGGAGCTCGATCGCAAACTGCTCACCACATTGCAACCCGACGACATCGAGATGCGCGGCGTTGCTGACGCGGCCTGGCACGCAGCGCATGCTGAGCAGCTTCGGCTCAAGGTACATTGTCCCCAGTGCGGCAACGAGGCGACACCGCCGCTGAAGTATCTAGGACGTCGTGTCCGTTGCCGGCGCTGCGATCGTCGTTTCAGAATCTATTGGGCCGATTTATGCGAGCCTGACAGCTCAGCGACCACGGGTTTACGTGGTCGCAGCGTGAACCGTGGTGCAACGAACCGCATTGCCGCCATCCCGGTTTTGTTTAGCAAAATACCTCGACGCGTGCCGTTCGTTGGCCATTGCAGTGTCGCGTGCCGCTGGAGCGCAGGAACCGGCGGTTTGGTGCGCCGACACCGGTTCCAAGTCGTAGATTCGAAAACCGTCGCCCGCATGCAAGAGCGGCAACCGATCCATCCAGAAACGACATTGCGGGCTCCGGCTGGCAGCCGCGGCATTGGCCACCACCCAACGCCGTGCGCCATGCTCGCGACAGCGAACCAGTTGTTTACCTAGCCGGGGGTCGTTCGGAGCCAACGCCCATCCAGACTGATCGCAATAGTACAACAGGTCGATTGTCGAACCGTGCGTGGTGACAACCGGCGTGCCGGCAGGGTTGCTACGGCGCGCGGCCTCTGCCGCGGCAATCACAGCCCGATCTTCGGCCGGCGTGACGAAGGCCGGACGCCAGGCCAACCGTAAACCCAACAGCACAAACGCCACGGTTGTGAGAATGAGCCCTTGTCGCGATGCCCCCCACCTCCGCAGCAAATGGTCCCACCCCAATGCCACGAGCAGGGCCAGCGGCGGCAGCACGACAAGAAAGTAATAGTTCATCTCGTCGAACTTGCGTGGCAGCGCGACGATTAAGAAGCCCCCCATCAACAACCAGGCCCAATGCACCCGCCAGCGCCGTTCGCAGAAGGCTAGTAAGGCGAACAACAGGCCGATTGGCGTCAGCGCCACGGTACCCAGGTTCCACAGCACGCGACCGTAAAAGGCCGGCGTAGCGAGCAACGGATGCGGCCACGCGTGCGATCGCAAACTATCGCGAAGCGAAAAGAACATGCGATCTGCCTGAGAGCTCTCTGGCGAGCTGACGCTCATGACCCACGCGTACCACGCCAGTGCCGGCACTGCCGCGATCACGAGGCCCATCAGCACGAAAGCCACACGTCGGCCGGGCGATCCGGCGGGCGATCCACCGCCGTGGCCCAGTTCGTTCCAATCTCCTGCGGCCATTGCCAGCAGCGGCAGTGCCAAGACGAGCATATACAGCTTTGTCAGCAGTAGCAGCGTCATCAGCAATATGGCCACCGCTGCCGGCGTCCAACGTGCCGTCGCACACCATCGAGCCACCGCCAACATCGCGCCCAGCGAAAGCGCGACGACCGATGGTTCGAGCATAAAGCTTTGTCCGTAAATCACACTCACCGGCGCCGCGGCCATGACCAACGCGGCCAGAACGGCGACGCGGCGTTGGTGCCACAGGCACACCAGCCGATACATCAGCGCCACCGACAGCATGCTCCAGCAAATCGCGGTCGCCCGTCCCCAAACGTCGAGCGAACCACCAAAGACCCGCCAAAGGCTGCCCGTCACATAGGCCGAAACGGGCACTTCAACCAAATGCCAGGCACGGCGTTGGCCACGTATCACGTCGAGCGTCGGTTGCCAAAAGCCGGCCTCGCCTCGGGCCCAGTTTCGGGCGATCATGCCGTACACAGCATTTTTCGTGGCAAAATTGCCAACCAAGGGCCGGTTGATTCCCGGAAGGCGCAACGCCACGGTCAGCAGCAACAACATCGCCAGCACGGCCCCGCCGCGATGCGTTTTCTCGCCCTCTCGAAGCGCGACCCGACGCGATGGTGATTCTGTCGGCACAGGCAGCATGGATTCTGCAAGAGACGACATGAACGAACAGCCGGGCATCAGAAGTTGGTTGGCGCACACCAAAAACCTGGAGAACGTTGCGGCAGGACAAACAACGTGCCGAGCGCCCCGGCGACACGCCGCCGGCCAAAGTATAGCCGGCTTTGGCCACACGCCCCCAGACCGATTCACCAGCAAATCAGCAAACCGCAGAACGCGTAAAACAAGGCCGCAAACCGCTAAATGCCCGCAAGAATTGCGAGAAACGGCCATCAACCCGCGAGACTGCCCGCGGACGGACACATCGAGCGGCATTGCTCTCAACCGCGCGGCAGCCAGCCTGCGCGGGGAATCGGGAATACAGTCCCGCGTGACGAGCCCTCGGGTACGAACAAAACCGCCTAACGCATGGTCCCTGGCTCGTGCCGATCGACTGCCGCCCTACTACTACCTTGGCCTGCAACCTCGGCCAGATATTTCGCCGTTGCCTGCCAGTCACCTCGGTGCGACGAGCGTCTCGCTCATTTACTTGGCATCGACTACTTGGCATCGACCGCTTCGCCATAGGTCGGTTCCGGCTCAAGCGATTTCGTGGCACCGGGCTCTTGCTGCTTTGCCGACGCTTCGCCGTTCTCATCTACGTCGCCATGAGGCTGATGATGACGGCTCGGGCTGCCACCCACCAACGCGCCCGGCTCTTCAGCGCCCTCGTCGACCTCGTCGGGCGGCAGATGTTGCTCGAAGTCGATGGGATCGAGCAACAACAGTTCGAATTCCGGTACGCTCTGCGTTACTCGCAACAGGCTATTCAAAGGCACATCGTTGAGCACCTGCCGTAGCCCCTCGACCGACCACTCGATACTCACCTCCACGATGCGACGGGCCATACCCAGTCCGATCTCCAGTCGCGGCGGATGGCTTCCGAAGCTACTGGTAAGGCCGGCCACTCGATGAATCGTTCGTCTTCCCTCGGGCGTGTCCACCTTCACTGCCACACGCGCACCGACGGCTTGCCGGTTGATGGTCGTACCGACGAGCTGAAGCTTGAGAAAGCGCTGAGGCCGTCGGTCGCGGTTCAGGAAGAGTGCGTTCATAAAACGGTCGCCAGGATAGAAGCCGCCCAGGTCGGCATAGATGTCTTGATCGCCATCGTTATCGAAATCGGCCAGGGCAATGCCGTGCCCCTTTTGAAGATGCCCGACGCCGGCCGCGGTGGTTACATCCAGGAATCGGCGACCGCGGTCGTTGCGCAGCAATACGTTGGGCACAATGGCTTCGTACCTCGGCTCTCCGGTTCCCAGGTAGATGTCGAGCCAGCCGTCATTGTCGATATCGCCGTAGCCGGCCCCCATTGCCAACCACGGATGATCGAGCCCCACCGATCGGGTCACATCAACAAAGCGGCGGCCTTGCTCGTTGCGATACAAACACGGCGCCACGCCCTGATGCGGTAGTCCTTGATAATCGCGGGCCGTGGCGGCCAGAACATCGCCTTCGACCGGGGCCCCATAAGGACACACAAACAAATCGAGCCAGCCGTCGTTGTCGTAGTCGAAAAACCACGTGGCGAAACTGCGCGCCGGCCCTCGCACCCCCATCGCGGCCGCCACGTCAGTAAACGTACCATCGCCGTTGTTGCGATACAGCCGGTTCGCGCCGTAGCTGTCGTCCCAAAGGCTGTGGTTCGACACATAAAGGTCGATGTCGCCGTCGTTGTCGTAGTCGCCTGCGGCAACGCCTTTGGCCCAACCATAATTTCGCACGCCGGCCTGGGCCGCGATGTCGGTGAAGGTGCCGTCGCCGTTGTTGCGAAACAACTGACAGGGAAAATTCAGCGGGGGCCACGCGACCAGTTCCACCATACTTTCGTTGGCGACGAACAGATCGAGCCAGCCGTCGTTGTCGAAGTCGGCCCACACGGCGGCCTGCGACGGATACGGCGGATCGGCCAGGCCCGCTTCGCGGGTCACGTCGGCAAATGTGCCGTCGCCGTTGTTTCTCAAGAGCGAGTTGCGAATGCGCCCCTCAGTTCGCAGCCAACCCCCGCGCAATATATACAGGTCCTGATGGCCATCGTTGTTGTAGTCGACCGCCTGACAGTGCAAACCACCCAATTGCCCACGCAAACCGGCTCGTGCGGCAACATCGCGAAACGTACCATCGCCACGATTGTGAAACAGGGCCAAAGGCCCCAGAGGGTCGGAAGTCGAGCTGAGAATGTCGAGCCGCCCATCGTGGTCGAAATCGAGCACGGCCACACCGCCGGCCAGGCTCAAGCGGCTAACCCCCACGGCCGGCCCCACATCGACGAACCGCGGCACCCGAGATTCCGACTCGACCCGACTGCTCATCAGGCGGTAGTTCGGCGGCACCGCGTCGGGATACTCGCCCAAGATCATGCACACGACATTCAGCAGCCAGACCATCCCCTCCCGATCGGGCGGATCGGTGTTCATATATCGCAGCAACAGCCGTCTGGCCAACTCGGCGCTATGGCGCCGCATGTGCACGCCGCCACCTCGGATCGGGAAAAGACAACTTTCAGCGCCGTGTCGCTCGACGCAGTTTTGTTGCTCGGCAGCACGCAAATAAACGATCGCACCCGTACGCCACAGCCGGGGCAACAGGTGCTTCAGCGACGCGTCGTTTTCAGCAACATTCAGGGCTGACTCGATTCGCTCGATTGCCTGTTCGAGCCGCCCTAGCCGGAGCAATTCCATCGCCGCGGCCGCCTCGGCTTCACAGCGGTCGCTCGCGTCCAGTCCGGGCTGATTCAGCTCATCGAGCCAGTCCTGAAGCTGCTTGCGCCCATGAAAATCGTTCCGGCTCTCGTGCAACGCTTTCGCCACGCGCTGAAACTCTTGTTCCGGTGGCAGGTCGGGAAACGAGAGCACTGGCACATCGGTAAACAGCACGAGCAGCGTCCGCAAACTTCGTAGCGGAGACGACACGCAAAACAGCAAACCGATCAGCAATGCGGCCACCCCACCGAACAAGGCAATCCGCGCCAACCATCGGCCCGCACGCGGCCCATCGACAGAGGAAGTCAAAGCCTCTGCTCCTTCGCACCATCGTCAGTTCCCCTGTGCTGGCCCTTTCTGTGAAATGCTGGTGCCACATTCTACTCGAACATCAACACAATAACCACGGTCCCGGTTCAAGGTGTTTGCTGCGATCGATCGCAGGAACGCGGCTTGCCGAATCGTGTGTGCCGTGTGCGCCGGCCGTGCACGATGTTTCCGAAGTTTCCAAAACTGTGAACCCAACGTGCATGATCAGCCGGCCGACAGTTTTTTTGATCTGACCTTGTCTCGGGTTGCATGAGTTACGTGCTCCGGTGCCCATGAATCGCAGTGTTTGCATCGCCGGCCTGACACACATTGTTGAAACGCTGCTACGGCAACATGGCGGCAGCGCCCCACATCGTGCGTTCGCAGCATCGCCACCTCGATGTGCGACCGGCGCATGGCCACTCTCGCTCTCGCCGGAAGCCTTGCCATTTCAGCAGCTACCGGGGTCCAGGTCACTTTTGGCGTCATGGCGCCTCGCGGCGCGAGTTGCCGAGCGTGGGGCGATTGCAAGAAAGAAAGCCGATCGGCAACTCTGTTTGGCCGTCAATCGACAGGTCGACCAATGCTTCCGCCAGCACGGGCGAGAATTTGAAGCCGTGCCCTGAAAGCCCCGCGGCGAATGTCACCTGCGGGTGCTCGGGATGCCGGTCGACGATGAAGTGCCCGTCGGCCGTCATCGTATACATGCACACGCTATGCCGTTGCACCCGATCGCCCGCATGCGGCAGGTGCGAAACCAGAAAGCGACGCACCTCGGCGAGGTCTTCCGAATCAATCGTGCGGTCGAGGTTCGAAGCGTCGTCTACCGGCTTGCCGCCGCTGTGCTGCGCCACCTTCAAACCATCCGGATCGATTCGCGGAAAACCGTAGAAGATTCCTCCGGCGGTTTCGAACAAGAAGGCTGGAAAACCGTTCGCTGCGTCGTAGGCGCCGTCGGCCACGTCGAACCAATAGAGCGGTTTTCGCAGTACGCGCAACGAAACGTTCCGTTCACCAAGCAGATGCCCCGCCCATGCCCCAGCCGTGATAATCAACCGCGCGGCGGGCCACGTATTGTGCTGCGTACGTACCCTCACGCCCTCGGAGGTCGCTTCCCAATGACAGACCCGCTCGCCCAAATGGATTCGAGCACCTTGCCGTACAGCCAACGACGCCAAACCAACAACGCACGCTTCCACAGGCAGATAGGCGGCACCGGGTTCAAAAACGCCCGACCACGAGGCAGGCACACGAACCGCTGGAAATTCAGCCCGAATATCGTCGTACGAGAGGTCGCGAACGTCCAACCCATGTTCGCGTGCGCTTCGTCGCACGCCACGGAGGACCTCGCCGCCGTCGGGACCAACCTGCAACAGCCCGCAAGTGTTGAGCAACCGCCGACCGAGCCGTTCCTCGAGATCGGCCCACGCCTGATAGGCCCTTTCGACGAGTGGAACGTAATCAGGGTGTTCGAAGTAGGCCCTTCGAATCAGGCGCGTTGCCCCGTGCGAGCTTCCGAAACCATGCCCGGGAGGTAGTGGGTCGATGCCCAAAACGCGAAGCCCGCGGCGAGCCAACCGCTCCAACACAGCGGCGCCAATTCCACCGACGCCAATCACGATGCAATCCAACGCACACATGATCGCTGCGCCCCCTCAAGGAACGATCGCGGAAGAAGCACCCCATGCGTAGGGCACGCCGTGGGGCCCACTATTTTCGCGAGCCGCCGATCACGCGACACGGAGCCGGATCACGCGACATGGAACCGCACAGTAGCGGCCGCACCCCACCGCTTCGGACCGCGCCGGCAGGCTTTCGCGGCGTGGCTCAATCCGATTGGGTTATTCGATCTCGAAATCGATCGACGACTGACCAATCTTGTGACTGAGCGTGTCTTCGATCGTCAGTTGCAGCGTGTAGCGGCCGGGATAAATCCGCTTGGGCATGAAGAGATTGTAAAGAATGAAGAAGTCGCGTCGCGGATTGCGGCAATGATCTTCCGTAACGCTGAATTCATGGTCGGCCACCCGGTGCCCCTGTGGATTGAGGATTTGATAACTGCTCCGCAGCGACGTGTGATATCCGTCCTCAGTAGCCTCGCTTTTGAAATGATCGATTTCGGCGTACAGCAGCACCTCTTGCCCCGGCGAAAACTTCGCTTCGGCAAACGGTTTGTACACCCCAAAGCTCGTCACCTCAGTGCAAAACGCAAGATTGCGAACGATCAACCGCGCCATCTCGCCTAGTCGGGCATGCGCCTCGCCCAGGTGGGTGGCCGCTTCCGCAGCCCGCTGATCGAGTTGCGGGCGCCCCTGAGTATCGAGCATCACCCCCAGACCATACATTTCCTTTGCCCAAAAATCTTGCTGTACGGGCGGAATGCCATCGATGGGTCGGGCGGCTTGTTCGTTTTGCCCTGCGGCCAGATAAAGCATGCGCAACGCCGCGCGACGCCGCACGTCGGCTTCGGTTCGCGGCAAGTCCGAAAGATCGGCCTCCAAGCGACGGATCGTTTCAGACAAAAGGGTTTCCCAGTTCTGACTGGGAGCAAAGGGGGCCGGCGTTTGCTGCGCGCTCGGTGTCGCGACAGACGCGCCTCCCGCAGTCCCTTGCACCGGAACCGCCCCCGCGCCGTCGCTGGTTGCGATCGCATAGCTTACAGGAGAACTGCCCACGGCCGAGGCCTGAGCAACCGGAAGCGAATTGGCAGTTGGCACGGCAATGCCCACCGGCGCCGACGTAGCCGCTGTGGCGGGCGGCAATTGGCCGGTGGTCGGTTGCCCAGCAGCTTGCGCCACAGAGATAGACGCCGGGGCAGGGGAGGGCACGGCAATGTTCTGGGGCGCCGGCAGCCGGGTTGTCGTTGGCGGACTCGCTTGCGACGCAGCGGTTGATTGAACCGTTGTAGCACCACGTCCTGCCTGCTGCGCTTGCAACGAAGTGACAGCCGCCTGAGCGGCCGTGGTGGGATATGCCGGCGCGGTTGCTCGATTGCTCGGCACCGTTGAGGCGCCCGCCGCGTGGCCGCCCGTTGGCGCCCCTGCCCGGGCGACTTGCGTGCCGTGGGCGGCTTGCGGGTTCGACTGGAGGCCGGAAGTCGCCTGTTGCGGGCTCGCCTGCGAGGCAGCCGCCGCCAGCGCACCCGATGGTTGATTCTCTTGCTGTTGCAACTGCCGTTGGTAAGCGAGCGTTGCCCGAAAGATTTGCAGCATTTGCGGCCACAGGGCAGGATCGGTGCCGCGCAGGTCTTCAAGCAATTGCTGTTGGGCCGCCGGGTCGATCGCCCCCACTGCCTGAAGCTCGGCGAGCACATCGCTCATGGCGGCCGCGTCCAAGCCCGAGTCGGGGCGGCCGCTGGACGCAACCGCGGCCTCCGATGAACTGTCGAGCGGTGCGATGCGGCTGCCTTCACGGCGCTGGCCATCTCGTGGCGATTGCAAATCGGCCAATCTCTTGCCGGGCGTTACCAGCGGCGGGGCCAATGTCGGCCGATCGAAAGGGCTCTGCCTGGCCGACGCTTGCCACGGATTCGTCGCACACCCACCACACACGCCGGCAAGCACGCAAACGCACAACCATGCCGCACGGTGAAAACGACTGCTCATGAGAAACCTCGCCCGGCGCTCGCCAAACCTTTTGATCCGCAAACGCATCGCCTGCCAAAAACTACCGAAAACAAACGTGTCGAACACACAAACCCAGCCGAAAACAGCAGGGCGCCACCAGCGATTCACAACTCAAGTGCACCGCTAACGGGGAGCGCCCGCTTTTGGGCGACGCGGGAGAATAGGAGATTCGCCCCGCAACGACAAGACAGAATCCCCCCATCCGCAAACAGCGCAAACGGCAGGAACACACGCTGTGAAGCACGCCGACCACGCGATCTAAAACCAACCCCTCGGTTTAGCCAAAGACCGCGGGCCAAGGAGTGTAAGTCACCAGCTTGCCGGACTCTTTCCCGGCAATGCTTCACAAGGCAACAACGCTGTCTCTGACCCGGGGTGTCATCGCGCAGGTTTTTCTCAGGGGGGCCAAAGCGCCAGCATGAGCGAGTTTGCCCAGCTCACCAACGCTGCCAGAACCTCTTTTCTCTTGGTCCGCTCGGCTTCTTGCGCTTTGCAGCATCCAGCATTGCTTTACAACCGGCCACTAGAAAGGGGCCTTTCACTGGCTGTACGACGGCTGCGTCCGTCGTGCCCATCGGCATTTCTCCCCGTCGGGCAATTGCGTGCCACTTGCGGCAGGCGGCTCGTCTGCCCACGTGCTTTGCTTCGCATAGTTGGTGTGGGTTCGCATAGTGGGTTCGTGAAGGACCGTTGGGCCGAGGACCGCCCTGTTTTGCCGGCCCCACGACGGTTGGGCAATCCTGCATGTCAAACCGGGCAAGTGAGGCGTTTGGAAAACCTCTTTTCCGGATCGTTCGAGTTTTGGTCTTGGCGTTGCCGACCAATCTCGAATAGACGTGGAGCACACTTGCTCGCTTGCCCCTTTGCCAAACGGCACCCCGCGCCGTTGCCCGGCGTGTCCGATGCCGAGGCGTCGCATGGCGCCGGGACGCAACGCCATGTGTCCATTTCTTTCGGGTTCTTTCGGGAAAGGAAAAACACCGGGAAACGCGACCCGAAAAAGTCGCCCCTCTCCCGCAAGCTGCAAGCAGCCCAACGTGCCTTGGGCCGCGCCGGCCAACCAGCTATCATTCCGCCCGCAGCGAGCCGACACCACCCTGTGGGATGCCTTCCTTACGACGATCGATGCAATTCCAACGCAATAGCCAACACGAAGACCGCCGCCGCCGTGTCCTGACCGAAGAACTGCTCGGCACGGCCGATTCGACCAATCGTTCGAAGAAGGGCCGCCAGTCGGTTGCCGCACGCCGTGCGCGACAGGCCGTCTACGGCACCCCGGCATTTGCAACCACGTATCCGCGCGTCAGCGATCTGATTCCGCAACGGCTTTCGGTGCTAGCGTTGCTGCTACTAGCCGGCATCACAGCGATTGCGGGCTTGGAAGCCCTTTATGTCTGGATGGGCGATCTGGCAGCCATGACAACCGACGGTCGCGTGGCGGCCATGGACCTCGACGGTGAAGGGAGCCTGGCAGCCTGGTTTTCGTCGCTACTGCTGGGGCTGGCTGCGGCAGTTGCCTGGTTTATCTATCGTGTGCGCCGGCACAGACAAGACGATTATCATGGCCGCTATCGCATTTGGGCCTGGACGGCTTTCTGCCTGGTCGTGATGAGCATCGACGAAGCGGGCAGCCTTCACGAGGGCTTCAAGGAGCTGATGACCGCCGCCACCGGCGAGCGTCTCTTTGGCGACGGCTCGTTGTGGTGGGTGATGGCTTACGCGCTTGTGCTGGGCATTATCGGCTTGCGGTTGCTCATGCAGTTGAAGGCCAATTTCGTCGCCACACTGTCGGCCTTCGCCGCAGCCGCACTTTATGTGGTGGCGGTGTTCACCCAGTTGGGCCTCGTGTGGCCCGATCGGGGAGCCCAATCGGTCATGCTCGAAGAGGGCTGCGAGATGGGCGGAAATCTGCTGCTGCTCTTCGCCCTTACGCTGTTTGCCCGGCACGTTATCTTCGAGGCCGAGGGCCGACTGACCGAACGGAGCAAACGACGCAAAGCCTCGGCGGGCGTTAGCGATTCGGCCCAAGCCGACGCCAAGTCCGATTCGAGGCCGGCTCGCACAACGACCAAACGCAAAGCAACCGACCTCGACAATCAGAAACAGCCGGACGCTGCTCCGGCCACCGTCGCGAGCCGCAAAAAACGTCGCAAGCAGGCCGCCGCAGTTGCCGAACCCGACGAACAAGATCGTCGGCTCGACGAAGCCCACGACGCGGGCAACCGCAAGCTGAGCAAGAAAGAGCGCAAGGCGTTGCGTCGGCAAAAGCAGCGTTTGCGCGAGCAAGGCCTGCAATAGCAAGCCGACTCCCTAGCGTCGGCAAATACAAATGCAGAAGCCGCCATGCGGCGCGTTGGTCAATCGGACAACGCAGCTCAATGGGGGGCGATGGAAGTCGATGGTCGCCCTGGTCAACGGGGTTGGCTCTCTTTAAGATGACGCGTTCGGTGGCCATGTGCTCGGTGTACTCGGGTGCTCCCGGTCCACCATGCCGTACCGTTGTTGGGCCCGACGCCCCATTGAAAAAAAGCCAGTCTGGCCGCGAGAGGTCAAAAAAACGGCCGGCTCTGCGTGGCCCACGGCTCGATGTATTCTCGTAGTTCTCGTATCTGCTTGCACCGGCCTGCGGGGCTTGCCGGCTTTTGTTTCCCGCCGGAACCAGCAATTGCACCGGCGGCTGTTGAGGCGATCGAAGTTCTATGGTTCGCACGCGTTTTGCTCCCAGTCCGACGGGTTATCTTCACATCGGCGGCGTGCGCACGGCGCTGTTTTGTTGGCTGTTCGCGCGGCACGAAGGCGGGCAGTTCATCCTGCGCATCGACGATACGGATCAGCAGCGCAACGTCGAGGCGGCTCTGAAACCCATTCTCGAGGGCTTCCGTTGGTTGGGCATCGACTGGGACGAAGGCCCTGAAGTGGGCGGCCCGCACGCGCCTTATTACCAGTCGCAGCGATCGGCGATTTATCAGCAGGCGGTCGAGCAGTTGCTGGCCTCGGGGCACGCGTACCGCGACTATGCCCGCCCCGAAGAGATCCAGGCCGAACGCGAAGCGGCCCAGCAGGAAAAGCGTCCCTTTCGCTATAGCCGCCGCTGGATGGCCGATAGCCCCGAAAAACAGTCGGCCTTCGAAGCCGAGGGCCGCGTTGCCGTGGTTCGCCTCAAAATGCCTGAAGCCGGCAAGCTGGTGATCGACGATTTGATACGCGGCCGGGTCGAGTTCGATTGGGCCGCCGAACAAGACCACGTCATCCAGCGGGCCGACGGCACGTGCCTTTATCATTTGGCCAGCGTGGTCGACGATCATGCATTCGGCATCACGCACGTCATTCGCGCCGAAGAACATTTGTCGAATACGCCGCGGCAAATTTTCATCGCCCAATCGCTGGGCTACCCGTTGCCGCGCTATGCCCATTTGCCTTACGTCGCCGAGCCCGGCAGCAAGAGCAAACTGAGCAAACGCAAGCTGCACAAGTATCTGAAAAATCCGGACTTCGCCAAAGTTCACGCGCATGGGCTGAAGATCGCCACGCGGTTGGGCCTTGAAACCACCGACGAGACGTTCAATCCCGTTGTGGTCGACTTCTACCGCACAGTAGGCTACCTGCCCGAGGCGCTGCTC
>WGDQ01000668.1 GCA_015493185.1 Planctomycetaceae bacterium | reverse complement strand
GGGATCGGGTTCGAATTGGTACTCGACGCCCGGCGGGCGAAGATGGAACGCCGCGCGATGGGCCATGGCCGCGATGGCCACATTGGCCACGAGCCAACCGACAAGAACGGCGAAGCTGGCCACCCACAGGGCCGTGGCCCGGCGGCGGACGAAACGGCGCAACGGCCCGATGGCCAGCGATGCGAAAACCAACAGCGGAACCAATGCGCTGAGATAAACCAGCAACCCCAAGGCGCCGGCCGAAGCGGGCGACCAGCCGCGGCGGATGGCCAACAGGCTATCGGCGAAGATGAGCAGGGGAATGGAGACGATTCCCAGAAAACCGGACAGCAATCCGCCCCTGGACCCCTGAAGTGTCGATTCGTTCATGCCGGGTTCGTAGGAAACCAACGCGACCGCGCCATGCTGCTGCGCCAAGCACCTGGCGCGGCGGAGTTGCTGGCGGCAGATCCGCGAGAAGCTGAAAAAAAAGATGGCCACCGTCGCCAATAATTTTTGCGGCTGCGTTCCACGGGCCACGGGCCCGCGAACGATCAGCCTACGGTAGCATGGCGTTGGGGGCCGTTCAAGCTGAGTGCGATCGCGACGGCCCGGCACGCGGCATGGCGGCGATGGTTCGAAGGCGATGCCTTTTTTGGGGCCACGGATTCTTTTGAGGCCACGGGAAAACCGCGCAGCACGGCACGCCGGAAGCGCGATGGCCGCACGGTCGACGTACAAGAAAACGCACAGTCGACGCACAAAAAGACGTGCGGACGAGAACATGCAACAACGGACGGCTGAAATCTGCGCGGGTCGCAAGATGCGGGCACGGGCGGTGTGCATCGTGGGGCCGAGCAAACTATGATAGGAGGTCGGCCGCGACCACACAGCGCGGTTGGCCGCGACGCCGAGCCGGGGGCAGACCACGTGGCCCTGCAAGCCGCAGGGGCTTGCCGCGCGTTGTCGTTGTGCGGCGGCACGCGAGCAGCCCTCAAGCCGATGGCAGCCAACTGCCGTGAGAGACGGCGTCGCATTGCGAGCCGGCGGCTGACGGTTGGGCGGCGCGCGGCCGTGCTCGGACGGCGCGGGGTTGGTTGTGCTACGTTGCTTCGTTTCGCTTTCACTTCCCCTTCACTGGGCCTTTGCTGATGGATGCTGCAACTGCCTCGACCGGTTCGGTCGATGCGAAGCGTGGGCCGCACCCGCGGCGAGTGGATCGGGTGCCGCTGAAACAAGGTGTGCAGTATTGCACGCGCTGTGTCTTAGATGCGACCGTGCCGCGGATTCGGTTCGATGCCGAGGGCGTTTGCAATCATTGCCACGTACACGACCGACTGAACCGGTTGTTTCCGACCGGCGAAGAGGGCGAGCGTTTTCTTCGCCGCATGGCCGAAAAAATTCGGCGCTCGGGGCGCGGCAAACCGTACGACTGCGTGGTGGGCCTGAGCGGCGGTCGGGATACGTGCTATTGCCTGTACAAGACGAAGCAGTTGGGCCTGCGACCACTGGCCGTACACTTCGACAACGGTTGGGACTCGGAGATCGCCAAGAGCAACATCCGGCGGATTTGCACGAAGCTGGATGTCGACTTGCACACGATCATCGCCGATTGGGAGGAATCGCGAGAGTTGACCAACTCGACGATTCGCGCCTCGGTGCCGTACATCGACCTGACCGACGATATCGGCATTATCGTCGCGCTTTACGGAACCGCCGCGCGGGAGGGCGTTCGTTGGATCATTCATAGCCACTCGTTTCGGGCCGAGGGCATCAACCCGCTGCTATGGAACTACGTGGATGGGCGTTTCGTGCGAAGCCTGATCCGACGGTTTTGCCGCATTCCGTTAAAACATTTCCGCAACGCCGACCTGAGCGATTTTTTGTATTGGGTGTTCGTCAAGCGCATTCGCACCTTTACAATCACCAACTACTATCAGGATGCCGGACCCGAGATCGACGAGTTTTTGAAGCGCGAGTTTGGTTGGGAGAGCACCGGCGGCTGGCACTTCGACAACGAGATTTTCGGGTTGCAGTGCTACTACTCGCGGCACAAATTCGGCATCGACTGGCGGGTGATCGAGCTAGCGGCCCTGGTGCGCGAAGGGGTAATCAGCCGCGACGAGGCGCTCGAAGAACTGCAACGCGTGCCGCCGATCGAAGACCCTGAAATCGTCAACTACGCGCTGAAGAAACAAGGCATTTCGGCCGAAGAGTTTGCCGAGCTGATGGCGGCCGAACCGAAATACTTTACCGACTACCCGAGCTATTATCCGCTGCTGAAGGCCTTCAAATATCCGATCAAGCTGCTGTGTCGGATGAACGTGTTGCCGCCGCACGGCTACGAAAAATACTTCGAGCTCTAGGCCGACGGGTCCGGCTGAGCTGAGAAGGTGGCTCTGGGTCGACAAAGCCGTTTTTTTCAGCGGCGTGTTCGCCGGCGGTTTTTTTCGGACCTAGCGGCCGGATGTGAAAAAGGCGCGAATGGCCTCGCAAACGTAGTCGATCTGCGCCGGGGTG
>WGDQ01000667.1 GCA_015493185.1 Planctomycetaceae bacterium | reverse complement strand
CACCGCAGCACGGGCCTGGTTCGTTGCTCTCGATCGACCATCAGCGTGAGGGTGTGCGCTCCGCCTTCGACTGGCACCACGGTTTTCTCTTGCAAGGCGAGCGGCTGACTGTCGAGCCATGCTTTCATACCCGCTACGGAATCAAACACCAGCGTGGCCTCAGCAGAAGCCCTCGTCTCGAATCGGCAGCGAACGAAACATCGCTGCGAATTGGGCACGACGGGAAGATCGTCGAGCGGCAGGTCGCCGGAAAGGCGGCTGTAGATAGTTTCCCAAATCAGGTCGCCTCGGCCGCCGGCTGCGATAATGAAGGCGTCGGGGTCAGCGCCGGCGGCATCAGGAGGCACGGGATCGAGAACCTGCCATTGCCGCACGACCGGTGCCGATGGTGGTCCGAATGCCCCAGGTTTGCCCAATTCGGCCAGAAAGGCGATCAGATCAAGAAAGTCGTTGCGCGAAAGCATCGCGGCGGCATTGGTGGGCATTAGTGATGCAGCGGGGGCTTGCTCGTCGATCGAATCACGAGGAATACGTATTTCGTCTTGCGTGAGATTGCGCAACACGAGTTCATTGTCCGACTCACGCACCTTGATGCCCGTGATCGCCTGGCCGGCATCTGTGACTACGGTAACGGTTTCGTAGCCTTTTTTAATGACTTTGTTAGGCAGTAGTACCGATTCGATCAGGTAAGCAATGGTCTTCGCCTCAGAGGTTTGTCCCAAATCGGGGCCTACGTGCCCGCCCACCCCATAAACGGCATGACACTTCAAACAATCCAGCCGACGGCGACGCAGAACATCTTGACCGTGAATCGGATCGGCTTTCTCCTGCACATCGCGAACGAATTCGGCCAGTTGGTGGGGCGAAAGTTCATCGAACTTGCCAATTGCGTTTTCGGCGGCCAGCCCCGCGGGCGTTTGCATGCCGGCAATCCACTCGCGGATGAGAGCCAGACTTTCCTCGTGAACCAGCGAGCGGCCATACTCGGGCATTAGCACGCCGGGCGTTGTCGACTCGAGACGAAATACCAGAATCGACTCGTCCGGCTTTCCGGGCACGATGTCGTAGGTGCTTCCGCCCGAACCACGTCCTGCTGCCACCGGGGTTTTGTAAACACCATAGCGGTAAGGCGTGGTGACGCTTGCCCACAGATACAGGCCCGAGTTGCGAGCTGGACCGCTGGGGTTGTGGCAATGCGCACAGTTGCCTTCGAGCCACGCGCGGGCCCGCTGCGCGACGGTGCCGCTTTGTTCGTCGTCCCAACGAGGCAAGCGAGGAATTGCTTCCCGCGGCGGCGTGCCGGCAAGCATGCCGATACGGGTCATATAGGCCAACTGGTTTTCGGTGCCGTGTGCGTAAGCGAAGTCTCGATTCAGATTGCGGGCCGTGAATCCAATAGGCTGCACGCTTTCGTTTTTGTGGCAGCGTTTGCAGTCGTTCACGTTTGGCACAACGTGCCGCCTCGACCGCTTCTTCCCGTTGGTGTGGATCCACGACACATCGAGCGTTTTGCCGGCAATCGCCAATTCGGCGTCGGTTTGTTCTTCGTTCCAAACGTAGGGCAGTGCGAGCCAGCCGCTCGAGCGGCGAATCAGCAAACGTGTTTCGAGCAGGCGCCGTCCACGATCTGGCTGCGTCATGTCGTGGGGGTAATACAGCGTTTTGGCAATAACTGTGCCCACCGGTAAATCGAAAGGGCGTGTGTCGTCATATTGGGCGTTCGCCCCTTCGGGTAAGCGGATGAGGCGTTGCGAACGCGTATAGTCCCAAAACAAAGGGGCATTCACATCGTAAGCCACCACAGATTCGGCTGGTTCGAGATCGGCCATGTTGCCGCGAAAGAGACCGAAGCGGCTGAGCTTTCGCTGAAGTTTCTTTCTCTTTCGGCGGACGGTGCTTCGATCGGCTGACTGTTGTCCTTGCGATGCGTCGGACGGCCGCGCGGCATTGCCCCCGGCCATAGATGTTGTTGCTCGAGAGTCGGCGCGATTCGGTGCGTTTGCGTCCGTGCCGCAGCCGGCGACCGACAGCACCAACAGGCAGCCGCCGAACGTTGCGGCAAAGTATGCCAATCGCCGAGTTGCCAGCACTTTCGGAATCGCTCGTGGCCCCATTCACTCAACTCCGGCGATCTCGATCGGCGGAAGTGGCTCGAAGCTGCCCGAACAAGGCGGCAGCTCGCGGCTGATCTCTGGTGGCTCGCCCTTGAGCACGCGGCCGAAGTCTATGTTGATGAAGCTCGCGTCGCCGTTGTTGGCAATGCAGATGTCCAGTTCGGGCGGCAAATGACCATCGACCAGTTTTTTTTCATCCACCACGCCATCGAACACGATATCGGCCAGTTTCCCGCCCGTCAGCGGCGCATAGAGCACACCCAACTCGCCCTGCGGATCGGTGCCCCCGTTGGCAAACTGGTTATCGTGGATGAAAACGGCTTCGGGATACGGGTCGTACTGTGGATCGTCGAACTTCTTTCGGCTGAAAAGAAAACTGATCACGGCGCAATTGGTCGTAACGTGGTCGTGTACACGATTGTCGAACATTTCCACGCGGTCGTTGGCCATCACCATGGTTCCGGTGCCGGGCGGCACCATGGCCACGATATTGCCCTTGGCCGCAAAGTTGGGGTGGTTGTTGGCGTAGAAGTGGT
>WGDQ01000666.1 GCA_015493185.1 Planctomycetaceae bacterium | reverse complement strand
GCCCACGATCTACGGCGACGGTCATCAATCGCGTGACTTTACCTATGTGGCCAACGTGGTGCATGGCAATCTGCTGGCCGCTGATGCAAAAGACGTCGCCGGCATGGTGTTTAACCTAGCCAACGGGCGCACCACAAGTCTGCTCGAATTGCTCAGCGCGTTGCGGCACAGTCTCAAGTTGGACATTCATCCCACACACGAACCGGCCCGCGTTGGCGATGTCCGCGAGAGCTTGGCCGACATCTCCCTGGCACGGGCATATCTCGACTACGAACCACAGACCGATCTCGACGAGGGCCTTCGCCTGTCGATCGACTACTATCGCCAAATCGCCGATGCCTAATCGTCGCTGCGGCGCTTTCCCAGTTCTGGCAATGACGAAACGAATGTGAGACATGTCTGAAAAACTCGAAACCGCGATTAAGGAAAAGAAGGCCACGGTGGGCGTCGTCGGCTTGGGCTATGTGGGACTTCCGCTAATCCAGGCGTTTATTGCCGCAGGGTTCCGCACCATGGGCTTCGACGTCGACCAAACCAAGGTCGACCGCCTGATGGCCGGCGAAAGCTACATCGGCCATATTCCCAGCGAGTGGATCTCTGACTGCATCAACAGCGATAAGTTCGTCCCCACCGCCGACATGACCCGGCTCAGCGAACCCGACGCAATTCTGATCTGCGTTCCCACGCCGCTCTCCGGAAGTCGCGACCCCGATCTGACCTACGTCGAAGCGACCGCCCGTCAAATTGCCGAGGCACTGCGCCCGGGACAACTCATCGTCTTGGAAAGCACGACCTACCCCGGAACAACCCGCGATGTGCTGAAACCCATCCTCGAATCCAAGGGCCTGACGGTGGGCAAGGATTTCTTCCTGGCCTACAGCCCCGAACGCGAAGACCCGGGCAATCCGCAGTTTGCCGCGAGCACAATCCCTAAGGTCGTGGGCGCCGGCGACGAGACGAGTCTTAGCCTAGCCCGCGACCTGTACACGCATGCAGTGGTCGAGGTCGTACCGGTTCGAACGTGCGAGGTGGCCGAGGCCTGCAAGATTCTGGAGAACACCTATCGCGCCGTGAACATCGCGATGGTCAACGAGTTGAAAATGCTCTTCGCGCGCATGGACATCGACGTGTGGGATGTGATCGACGCGGCCAAAACCAAACCATTTGGGTTCCAGGCCTTCTACCCCGGTCCCGGCTTGGGCGGGCACTGCATTCCTATCGATCCGTTCTATCTGACATGGGTCGCCCGCAACTACGGGCTATCGACTCGTTTCATTGAGCTGGCTGGCGAAATCAACCAGAAGATGCCCGAATATGTCATCGAACAGTTGATGGAGATCCTCAACCAGCAAGGCAAGCCGGTCAAAGGTAGCAAGATCGCGTTGCTGGGCGTTGCTTACAAGAAGGACGTCGACGACCCGCGTGAAAGCCCGTCGTTCGAGTTGATCGACATGCTAATTCAACGCGGCGCGGTGCTGACCTACAACGACCCGCATGTACCGACCTTGCCCAAAATGCGTGGTCACAACGTGCCAGACATGAGCAGTTCGGATCTCACGCCGGAATATCTCGCCGATCAAGACTGCGTACTCATCGCCACCGATCACACGGCCTACGATTACGGCTTTATCGTCAAGCACTCTCCGCTGATCATCGACACCCGCAACGCCACCAAAGACGTGAAGCAAGGCCGGGAAAAAATCCACAAGGCATAGCTTTCGCAGGGTGACGTCAAGCGAAGCACGGACGCACCGCTTGAAAACACTCCGGCGACCACGACCGCTAGCACGACAAACCGAGGTTTACCTCCGGCGGTAGCTTCGATACGTTGCCCATACGTGGAGACAGCGCGCCGCTAGGTCTGTCGTTCGATCAAAGGATGGGTCGTATCATGCAACGGATACCGAAGCTTGCTTTCTCGCTGTGCTGGCCCCTGCTAATCGCAATCGTGCCCCTGGCGACGGCGGCCGATTTTCGCGTCGAGAGTCGGGTGTTCGCCGAAAAAGAAGACGAGCCGGTCAGCACCTCGACCACGCTATTC
>WGDQ01000665.1 GCA_015493185.1 Planctomycetaceae bacterium | reverse complement strand
CGTGTTACCACCCACGCCAGCAGCCTGGCCCTGGATGGTGAATGTTTGCGGATCGGCCCCCGGATCGGTCGACGACATTTGTGCAATCACCGGCGATCCCTCAGGCACCGACGCATTGGCCGCCTGCCCGTTGAGCAGGGTGGACGTGATCGTGGGCGGTACGTTCAGCACATGGACCGTGCGGCTCACCACTTGAGCCGCGTCGCCGTCGTTGACCTCGAACGCAACGCTGCTGACGCCATCTTGTGTGAATGGACCGACGTTGACCACGCTCGATACTCTGGTGGTTCCAGGCGTGGCGGCGCCCACCCCGGCGCTGAGGCCACCAATGGTGAAAACTTGAAAATCGGCTCCCGGATCGGTCGACGACATTTGTGCGCTGACAAATTCGCCTTCGGAAACGGTGACGCTGCCATCGACACCGTTGAGTTTGGCCGCCACGACCGTGGGCGGCACATTCTGCACCGTGAAGGCCAGCGGCGGGGCGGTGAACATGAACTGCTCGAGAAGATCATTCTTGCCGTCGCCGAAGTTGCTGTTTTCGATAACGCCGATCGTCACGTCGACCTCGTAGCTGGCTTCGTACATTCCTTGCTGGGGAATCACGAAGCTAACGCTGTGCGTTTGCGACGATCCGAACGAGGCTGATGTTTCCGCCTCGAGCGGCGCGGTGATGCCGGAGCCGACGACACGGTGCATAACCGAATTGTCGACCAGTTGGCGCGTGGTGGTGCCGGCCGGTCCGATTTCGGAAACGTCAGGAACCGAGTAGGTCAACTCGATCTCGACCGGATCGCCCTCGAGGAACGTACCCGAAACGGTATACGAGTCGACGACGGGCCCAACGCCAACATCGGCCAAGACGTGGCTTGCCGGGAAGAGCCCAACCGCTAGTGCGGCACAAGCGACAACACAACAGGCAACGTTTCTTTGAGACGGCATTGGATCGGCTCCCCGAGAGTGTTGCTACCCCCTTTGTTCGCCGATCCGACGGTCGTATGCATGGCAGACACGGCCCACAAATTTGATGTGCGACGAAGACGAATTCGCCTCCGGGATCGGGGCCGACCCGATCCCCTTCGGCTTCGGCGGACACAAAAAAAATAAATACGGCCGATCGCCAATTCAACTGTTTCGCCCAATAAATCGTGTAAATCTAGGTTTATCGGGCAGCAGCACACCGCGGGCCTGCCATCGCAAGCCATCCGGCGAGGGAGTCACTACGAACGACCGCCGCGTCGAGCGACTGCTCTGTCCAAATGGCCGACCACCGAGCCACTTCGAGTCGACGATTCTTTGTCGGTCGGTCGAGGGTGCTCCGCTTCGAGTGTGCCTTGACCGGCAGGCTGATTGCCGGCCTCAGAAAAACGGCGCGCGGCAGGGTGCGCAACAAAAAAACGAGGCCTCCGATGTGTTGCAACACCGAAGGCCTCGTTGGTTTCTCGCATGCGGCCTGCGCCGCTGCGGCTTGTTACGCGTTGCGACGCCGACGACGCAGGGCCAGCAATCCGGCCACTGCCGCAAACCCTGCCATCACGAAGCTCGACGGCTCGGGAATGATCGTCAGCGAGAAGTTCACCGTGTCCACGCCGCCGTCGCCATCGTCGACGGTCAGCACGCCGTTGTACACCGTGAAGCCCGGGTTCTCCGGCGGCGACGGGAAGAAGAACGCAGGAATCGTGCCCGCGCTCGTACCACTGCCGCCCGAGCCGACAACGTCAACCAGGTCGATCACGTTGTCGCCGTCGAAGTCCCACGAGAAGGTCAGCACATCGTTCACGCCCGGATCGGTCGCCGAGGCCGTGAACGGAATCGCCGCGTTCGGCGAGTACGTTCCGCTCAGCGAGATCGAAGTGATCGTCGGGCCAACGTTCTGCACGGTGAGCGTACGACCGACATCCACGCTGGTATCGTCGTCCGCCACGTTGAAGTTGACATTAAACACACCATCGTCGGCAAACAGTTCACTCGACAAGGCCGAGGTCCGCGTGCCCGATGTGGCCGAGTCGGTCGACACATACGGTCCGCCGGGCGTGCCACTGATGGTGAACGTCTGCGCGTCGGCACCTGGATCGGTCGACGAAGCCTGGAACGTGACGGTCGAACCCTCGGGCACCGT
>WGDQ01000664.1 GCA_015493185.1 Planctomycetaceae bacterium | reverse complement strand
ACACAAGCTCCTCCCGAAACCAACATCGGCCACATCACGCAGGTGATCGGCTCCACGTTCGATGCCGTGTTTCCTGAAGATCGGTTGCCGGCCATCTTCAACGCCGTGCGCATCGAAACCGAGCAGAAGGGCGTCAAAATCAAGCTCGTGGGCGAAGTGCAGCAACACCTCGGAGGTGGCCGCATTCGCTGCGTGGCACTGGGCAGCACCGATGGCCTCGTCCGCGGTCAGGAGTGCATCGACACGGGCGGCCCCATTCGCGTACCGGTGGGCAAAGCCACCTTGGGCCGCGTCTTCAACCTGCTAGGCGAACCGATCGACGAGCGCGGCCCGGTCGAGGCCGAAGAATCCTGGCCCATCCACCGCGAGGCCCCCAACGTCGCGGAGCTCTCCACCGAAACCGAGCTGTTCGAAACCGGCATCAAGGTCATCGACCTGCTCACGCCGTTCGTTCGCGGCGGTAAAGCCGGCCTGTTCGGTGGGGCCGGTCTGGGAAAAACCGTGATTCTCACCGAGCTGATCGCCCGCATCGCCTCGGCACACGGTGGCTTTTCGGTCTTCGCCGGCGTGGGCGAACGCACCCGCGAGGGCAACGACCTGTGGCTCGAAATGCAGGAAACCAAAATCGGCGACACGGGCCGCAGCGTCATCGAGCAAACCGCCATGGTGTTCGGCCAAATGAACGAGCCGCCTGGTGCCCGACTCCGCGTTGCCCTTTCGGCCCTGACCATGGCCGAATACTTCCGCGATTCCACCGGTACCGACGTGCTGCTGTTCATCGACAACATTTTCCGCTTCTCGCAGGCGGGCAGCGAAGTGTCGGCCTTGTTGGGCCGCATGCCGTCGGCCGTGGGCTACCAACCCACGTTGGCCACCGAAATGGGCGCGTTGCAGGAACGCATCGCCTCGACCTCCAAGGGTGCCATCACCTCGGTGCAGGCCGTTTATGTGCCGGCCGACGATCCCACCGACCCGGCACCTGCCACCGCGTTCGGCAACCTCGACGCCTTCCTCTATCTCGAACGCGCCATTGCCGAAAAAGGCATTTATCCGGCCGTCGACCCGCTGGCTTCGAACAGCCGCATCCTCGATCCGGCCTACGTCGGCGAGCGGCACTATGCCGTCGCCCGGCGCGTGCAGCAAACACTCCAACGATACCGCGAGTTGCAAGACATCATCGCCATTCTCGGCGTCGATGAACTGAGCGAAGAAGACAAGCTCATCGTGCATCGCGCCCGCCGCATGGAACGGTTCCTTTCGCAGCCGTTCCTCGTGGCCGAGGCCTTCACGGGCAAGCCCGGCGAAATCACGCCGCTCTCAGAAACGATTCGCAGTTTCGAAGAAATCGCCGACGGAAAGTGGGACCACCTGCCCGAACAGGCATTCATGTACGTTGGCGTAATCGAGCAGGCAGAAGAACAGGCCAAGGCGATGGAGAAGAAGGGGGCGTAGCCCAACATGGCAACCTTACAGTGCATCGTCGTCACGCCCGAGGCCACGGTTCGCGATGAGCCGGCCGACTTCGTCGCGCTGCCGCTCTACGATGGCGAATTGGGCGTCGCTCCCAACCACAGCCCCATGATCGGGCGGCTTGGTTTTGGCGAGCTTCGCATCGTCAGCGGCGGTAAGGCCGAGCGCTTCTATGTCGACGGCGGCTTTGTGCAGGTAGCCGGCAACGTGGTTTCGGTGCTCACTCCCAGGGCCATCGCTGCCGAGCAGCTCGATGCCGAGGCCGCCCAAGAAGAGCTCGAGGCCGCCCGCAAAATGAAGGCCAACACCCCCGAGCGAATGGCCCGTCGCGACCGCATCGTCGCCCAATCTCGGGCCCAGCTTCGCGTGGCAAAGCACGCCCGCGGCTAGCGCCGAGCCAGCACACAGCAGCCAAGCACAGTTGCCCCCCTTGCTCCCCCATGCCTGACAAGCAGCCATCGTGCTCGGGGGGGCGACCGGCACGACGCTTTCCGCCCGGTTTTTCGACGCTTGCCACGCGCGGTTTTTTGGGCGCTTGCCTCGTGTTTTTGATCGCTTGCCTCGTGGTTCTCGGGCGGGGTCGCACATCTGCCGCCACAATAGCGCGATCGGCATATGGGCGTGCTCTTGTAACGCGCCCGCGGCTTCCGGTCGGCTGCCTTACCAACCTTCTCGGCTTTTCCCTTATTCAACTCGGCGCTACATGCCGAAGTCTAACAGTAAGCGGGCACCGTG
>WGDQ01000663.1 GCA_015493185.1 Planctomycetaceae bacterium | reverse complement strand
CTTGTAGAACCGGCGTTGTCGCTGGAAAGCGGTGTTGACAGGCTCGCTCAAGAGCAGCAACCCCGCGCGATGGCGGCATATGCCGCGCTCTACGGATTGCGAGGCGAGTTGCTCAGCGAGCATCTCTATGCTGACTGGGGGGCCACTAGCCTGGTCGCGTTGCGGCAGCAACGGTTCGACGCGTTCGACCGGGCCATTCATTACGCGAGGACGGCAAAACAACTGCGGCCGCAGTATCTCGTCGGGCGCGGTGAGGCGAGAATCAAGCTCTCCGATCGACCCGATACGGAAACGCTCGATCTGGTGGAGCAAGACGCGCGGGCAGCGCTGAAGATCGACCCTGCCAGTGGCCCAGCCAACAGTTTGTTGGCGTTGGTGTTTCGCTACCGCGCGTCGGAAGTGGCCAGCCGCGACCGTAGCGCCGTGGTGCAGTTCATGAAACGAGCTGAAGGGCTCTGCCGTCAGGCGGTCGAAGCCGCCACGACAGAGCGCACCAAGGCCCGCTATCTGACCGATTTGAGCAACGTCTACCTTTGGTGGGCGAATTTCGCCACGGATACGGATCTTCGCCAGCAGCGGCTCGAGCAGGCAATCACCACGGCCCAGCAGGCGTTGGAAATTGTTCCTTCGGAAGAAGACGCGCACCGCGCGTGGGGCAACGCCGCCGAAGATCTTGCCTGGATTGTCGCCCGCGAGCGAAAAGACGCCGCCATGGCCGATCACTATTACAACGTGGCACTCGAACAGCACGAACAAGCCACACGGCTACGACCCCGCAAGGCAATCGCCTGGTTGGACCTGGGCCGGGCGGCACTGCGGTCGGCGACGGAACATTATCATGAAACGCCTCGCGCCTCGCCGCTGGAGTCGATCGCCGAGGCGCGGCAGCGGCTCGAAGCCTCACGCGATGCGCTGCAAGAAGCCGGGCGGCTCGACCCGTCGCTCGATCAGGTGGCCTATTTTCTGGCCTGCACCGCATCGGCGCTCGGCGACTATCCGTTGGCCAACCGCCAATTCACCCGCGCCTTGGAACTTGGCATCGAGGCAGGTCGTCGCGAAGTTTCCTATTCGAGCCAATGGGCCCGCAGCACGATGGCGGCTTTGAGCGAAGCGGCCTACCGTGTTCTCGGTCGGCACGCCACGCCGAACCTGCCGCCTGTGCTCCAGGCGGCCCGGCAAACCAGCGAAACGCTGGCCGCGTTGCCGCCCGGCGTGGGCACGGCGTGGTATAGCGATCCACAGAAAGAGGCCGTTGCCATTCGCAGCGTGGTGTTGGCTTTGGAAGGAAAGCCAGACGAGGCAATCAAGCAGTTGCGGGCCGTTCAGAGCAAGCCCGATGGTCGCGACGGCAACACCAACAACGAGCTTCGCGCTGGCTCCCGCGTGCGAGCGGACAAACCGTCGGCCGGCAAAACAACCGATTCTCGTTCGCCCGACACTCAAGCGCCGTCTCGAGCAGGTTCGAGAGAACGCGGGCGCGAAGAGACCGACGATAGAAACAAAAGCGATTCGACCTCGCCTAGCGATTCCGATGTGGCCGAGTTCGCCGATATCAATTTGTATGTGGCCGAGGCATTGGTCGCACTGCTGGATGAAGCTGCTTGGAATCGCCGCGCCAGCACACGCAATCGGGCACTGTCGCAGGCGAAACGGGCCTATTCGTTGGCGTATCGCGACCGTGGCGCCATCACGCCCACGCGCCGGATTGTGGCCACGGAAGTATGCGCCATGGTGCTGCACCAGCTTGCTAAGCGACGGGAAGACCCGCCTCAGGTGCGTTCCGCCTCGCGCGCTGGTGCCAAGCATTTGCTCACACTGCTGATCGATAACCCGTTAAGCCTTTACGATCCGCACGAATGGATGTGGCGCGAGCAATTGGCCGATGTGTTGATCGACGAACTGTTGGAAGGCGATATTGCGGCCGATGCGCGGCCCGCCTTTGTAGATCGCATCAGGCAGCATCTCAACGTAGCGGCTCAGTTGGGCGCCGACCGGAAGCAAATCCGCGGTTTACGCGAAGACCTGGCCAAAGCGCTCGAGATGGGCTCCCAATCCAACCCCGGTTCTCGGCCGAAATCGAAGTGACCGGCGGTCGAGGCAAACAAAGCACGGCCACGCGATCTCGGCTGACTTGCCACCTGAGCGTCACGGCGTGCGGTTTTCCGGGCTGCTGATGCGATCCCTCTGTCGCGCAGAAGGGCCGTTTGTCGGCATTCTGGGGCGTTTGGAAACTTATGGCGACAGGCGACAGATGCCTCGCCGCTTCCGCGACCGTGCGTGCTTCCGAAGCCGTGGCAGCCCTTGCGTTTCTGCCTTCCCCTTCCTTTTGCTTCTTGCCTCGTTTGCGCACAGCAGGCGTGCCGGCACCGACTTTCCGCCTTGCGTGCGGTGCCTGTTTTCCAGCGGCTTTCGCCGTTTTGGTTTTTGCCCGAAGTGTGTGCTCCGTGGCCGTGGCGACGACGAAGGCGCCGCTACGACGTCGTATGGTGCCTGCGCTGCCAGAGATCCAGAGACGATGTGTCTGGGCAAGTTGTGGGCAAGTCGGTACCGCACCGCCACCGTCCGAAGCGGTCGGCTTTCGCGGGGAGCGGGGACAAGGCTGCGAGAACCACTTCTTTATAGGCGGTTGTTACCGTGTGTCGCGATCGCTGTATATGTGTCTCTCTACAGAGATCCGCATTTTCGTTACAAGCGCCCCACTGCGTGGCAAGCGGCACATTCGCCGTCAAGTTGTGTTCTCGTCACAACCGATACAACGCACAAGGTGCCGAAGCGCGCCGACCACGGAGCTTCGTCCTGCGCAGAGGATTTGCCACGACGCGCAGACCCCGCTACGAGCATAGGCACTTAGGCAGTGGAGGAAGCCGGTAGAGCCGTCTCGGCAGGGTCGAGCGGTTCGCAGGTCTTCGGGCGACGTGGCCATCTTTGGCCAACGTGGGCTAATGGGGATCGAGGTTGGATATCCAAACGAGATCCTCCACTGGCGGGCACGAAGCTGGTTGGAAGCGGTGCGCGGCACGAGAACGAACATTGCGGTGCAGGGGTGTGCGCGCCAGCGACCATCGAGTGCTTGCCGTCAGCAAACGCGGTGCTCGCCCTGGGGGGATGGATCGGGATGACGACTTCTAGGCGTCGCCATTGCGTCTGGCTGTTGCTGGCCTTTGTGCTGATTGGTGCGGTCTGTTTCTGGAGACCGCTGCATGCCTGGGGGCAAGTCGGTGAGCGGAGCACCGGACTATATCCTCCAGACGGCGCGTTCTATGCTGATGGTGACTACTACCGTCTGCTCTGGTCGCTTCCCTCGAGTGCTGAGTCTGAGCAGCCAGCCGTTTTGTATCCTCGGCACGGTGCCATTCAGGCCAGTTCCGACGGCATGGTGCGCACTGCCCTGAAACGCCAACCCGAGGGGCAGCCATTTCAAGAGCAACCGCTCGTCGAGCAGCCGGTCGAGGCTGCGCCGCCTTCGTCGGCCGACGTTGCTGCGGTGGACTTGGGTCTTGAGCTGCTCAACGACTTGGAGCAAAGCTACGCTCGCATTGCCAGCTATGAAGAACAGATGGGCAAAACCTCGGTGGCCGAAGCCGCCGCGCCCACCGAAACGCCCGTGACCGACATCGGCCAAATGCTCGATCGGGCCGCTACAGTGCAGTCCGTGCAGTCGCAGCGACGTTCGCCGGTTTCATTCGATCCGCGGATTCGTGGCTTTCGCGACGGGCAGGTCTTTACGCAAGGACTTGGAGCCTATTGGCTGCCTGTGCGCCAAGACCTGGACACGGTGTTGAGCAAGCTCGACCCGGGCATTGTGCAAGAAGTTGTGGTCATTCCGGGACCCTATGGGCTTCGCTACGGGCCGGGCTTCAGCTTCATTGATGTGATCAAATCGCCAACGCCCCGTTATGCCCACGGCCCTGAAACGCATGCGCGCACCAGTCTCGATTTTCTCGACAACGGCGATCGATGGTATGCCCGGGCCGGCATCTACGGGGGTGGCGACAACTACGGTTATCGCTTCAGCTACGGCCACCGCATTGGTAGCGACTACGACAGCGGCGACAACATTCTCATTCCCGCGAGCTACAAGAATCGCAACGTGCTCGGCGAATTGTCGTACGACATCACGCCCTACCAGCGTCTTGATTTCAATTATCTGCGGCTCGACCAAACCGACGTCGAATATCCGCTTCAGGTGTATGACACGCGCTATCTTGTAACCGATGGCTTCAGCGCGGCCCTGGTTGACGAAGATCCGGCCGGCCCGTGGGAGCGGCTGCTAGTGGCCGGCTGGTACAATCGCACGCGATTCGCTGGCGATACCTCCAACAGCGCCAAGCAGGAAACGGTTACGCGACGGGTCGAAAACGCGCTGGCGGCCATCAATATTTTCGATACCAATTTCGAAAGCCAGACCAACGGCGACGTGCTATCGACCGGGGCCCGCAGCACGGTCAGTTTCGGTGACGTGGACGAGTGGCACCTGCGCCTGGGAGCCGATTTTCGCTATCTGGAACAGCAGATCGTCGAACAGTCGACCATTACCAGTACAGACATGGTTTCTTCGGCCACGCTGGCCGCCATTGGGCTCGACGCGTTCGAGGAGAATATGCCTCGCGCACACGCGGCCGACAGCGGCGCGTTTGCCGAATTGTCGTTTCCCGTAACCGAGCGCTGGACGGCTTCGCTCGGCGGTCGTGTTGATTGGGTGCACACCAACGCCAACGCCGCCGAGGTGCGGACGGTCACGCTGTTTTCGCAAACCTTCTCGAACCTGCCGACCGACCAATTGAAACAAAACGACGTGCTGTACGCGTTCTACTTCAGCAACGAATTCGATCACGGCAACGGCGTTACCACGTCAGTAGGATTCGGGCACGCGCAGCGGATTCCGACCTTGCTCGAGCGATATTCCGACGGCTTGTTCCTCGGCATCATTCAAAGCGGCTTCACGCGGACCATCGGCGACCCGAATCTGGACAAGGAACGCAACTGGCAAATCGACGCCGGGTTGCACGTCCGCGGCGAAGTGGCCCGGTTCAGCCTGGTCGGGTTTCATGCCTGGGTTATCGACTACGTGACGTTGCGTGACAACGTGGTGCTCGATCCGCGTGGCGCGCGATCGCTTCGCTATGTGAATACGCCGCTGGCTACCCTGGCCGGTGGATCGGCGCAAGGCGAGATCGACCTGGCACCACGGCTCACCGGGTTTGCTTCGGTGGCTTACGTCGATGGCCGCGATCGGTCGATCGGTCAGCCGCTTTATCAGATCGCACCGCTTGGCGGTCGGGCCGGCTTGCGATTGCACGATGCCGAGGGTGGCCGGCGCTGGGGCATGTCGCTCGCAGCTCGTGTGGTCGACAATCAAGACCGCCTGGGAACGATTCGGCAGGGAAACCTCGGGGCCGTGACCGTATTGGAACTGCCCACACCGGGTTTCACCGTGTGGGACTTGGACGGGTACCTCAACGTGTCTGAAAATTTCCGCCTCGGGGCGGGCATCCTGAATCTGTTCGACAAGCAATATCTCGAGCACCTCAGCCTGCGATTGCCGGCCTCGGGAGGATTGCCCGCGCTGGCCAACTTTTCTCCGGGCTTCACGACCTACGTTCGTCTTGAACGCATCTTCTAGCGTCGTTTTCTTTTCGGGTGGTTGCTCGCTGCTCGCCCGTATCTGCCGCGGTTCCTTTGACGACGCACCGTAGCGGCCGGATCGATGGCAAAACCGCCGACTGGTGGGCCGCCGCGGCTTCGGCTTTGTCGTCGGTTTCGTCTTCAGCTTCGTGTGCCAACTCCCCTTTGTGCGGTCCGCTGGAGAGCTCGTGTTGACTGCGAGCCGACGCAGCAAGCGTTGGGGATTGGAAATCGGACGAAGCTCGACGCACTCTCAGATACCGTGGGACCGATAGAGCCGGTCTGTTTTGTCGCTCTTTCGCCGACGAAACGGTTTTTCGGAAGCCTACTGTCAGGAGCGTCCGCTCATCGGATTGCGGTTCCGCAGGATACCGATCCGCGCAGGTTCCGACTTGACGCCGTGCCTGCTGCAACGTGGGCAGCGCGATAGTGCTTCGTTGGGGCGGCAAATCGCGCTGTGTGGCTTCTGATCGGGGCTTGTGGAAAGCCTATCTGCCGCAATGCTGCCCCGCCCGAGAGCGGCAACGGTTGGTTTGCTGAGCGAACCAAAGAAGGCGGTTGAGTCATATTGTCTGCCATATCGTTACACCTTGGCGATTTTTCGTTGACCGCCTTGTTGCCCCATTTGATCATGTGATCTGACGCATTGCGATCGTCCGCACCACGGCCGTATGGCCACGCGGTGGCGGTGCGCGTGCCGACGGCGTGCTGTTTCACTTTTTACGGGTTGGGCACGTTGGTGCGCAGCACGTGGTCGAGCGCGCGTGATTGCGCGTTGCGGCTTCAACCGCTGCGGTGCTTGCTTTCGTGGTGGTTGCTGGCGATCCGGGAATCGACGCGTTTCGTCTTTCTGGCGAAACGTTCGCTGGAGTGGGCCGACGACCGGACAGCTCGCGAGGCGCGAGCGTGGCCTACCACACGGCGGCGGTCTCTTCCTCGGTCGGAGAGAATTGGCCCGAAATCGGTCGGAGAACAAGCAGAAGATGGCACATCGTGATATGAAACGTCTTCGATGCCGAGCGGCGAGACGCCGCACGCGGAATGCGATAGCTCGCGGCGCCGATTTGCAGATCGAGCCGCTCGAAGATCGACGTTTGTTGGCTGTGTTGCACGTTTCGCTTGCGGGCAACGATGCCAATCCTGGCACCGCGACCCAGCCGTTGCGCACCTTTGGCGCAGCCATTGCTGCGGCTGCGGCCGCGGT
>WGDQ01000662.1 GCA_015493185.1 Planctomycetaceae bacterium | reverse complement strand
CAGGCCTGGGATCCCGACGCTTGGACCGGCCGCGCGTTTGGCAAGCAGCAGTTCATCCGCCCCATGGACGACCGGGCCTGGCAGGTTCGCATGCAGGCCATGCGGTCGCTGGTTCTCGCCCGGCCCGCATCAATCGAACCGCTGGTCGAGGCCCTTCAAAACGGCATGCCGGCCGTGCGAATTCTCGCCGCGCAAACCCTCACGTATCTGGCCCGCGATGTGCCGGCCCAGGTGCTTTGGCAGGCCGCCACCACCGATAGCGAACCGGCCGTGCGGCTCTACGCGGTCGACGCGCTCGGCATGCGTGGCGTGGGCCCGCTGCGGCAGCAACTCGAGGCCCGACAGAAGGTCGAGCCCAACGGCGATGTGCGAAAGCATATCGGCTATGCCTTGGCACGATCGCAACCACAGCCGCCGTCAGAAACCGATCAGCCGGCCAAACAGCCCATCGATCTCATCGCCCAAATACGGCAGTGGAACCCGACCACCATCGACACGGCCCGCGTTGGTGAACCCGCGCCCGACTTCACGCTGCAATCGCTCACGGGCGAAACCGTTTCGCTCGGCGATTTCCGCGGACGTCAGGCCGTGGTGTTGGTCTTCATTTATGGCGACACATGACCGGTTTGCCACCGACAACTCGCGCAGTTGCGCGAGCGGCTTGCGGACTTCCGGCGTGCCGGGGCCCAGGTGTTGGCGGTCGATCCGCACGACCGTTGGCTGGCCACGCACTTGCTGAAAGAAGTCGGCTTCGAGACCAGCGACGTTCACTACCCACTATTGCTCGATCCCACCAACACCGTCAGCGCCACTTACGGCGTGGCGTTTCAAATGCGAATTCACACCGAATGGTCGAACCGTCCCGCCACGTTCATCATCGACCGCCAGGGCATTTTGCGCTTCGCCCACCGTGGCCGCAGCTTTGCCGATCGGCCGTCGCCACGACGCGTGCTCGAAAAGCTGCGGGCTTTGCAGCAGTAGGTCGGTCCGACCACATCTTCGTCGCCCGGTGCCATGCCCCGCAAACTCTCAGCCGCAGTGAACCGGGGCCGTCGGCGCGTCGTATTGCGATCATTCAACGGGCGGCGCGCTGGCTCCAAACGACCGTTGAAATCGATTGGGTTCACCGCGCCGATTCGTTTCCCGCGTTTCGGTTCGGTTTTTTAGCCCACTGTGAAAAGCTTCACGCAGCGTCTGTCGCCCAAAGGTCGATGCACGGAGCAGTGACGTTGCGTTTTGTTCAAGACGGATTCTGTTGAAAAAGGAAGGGAATAGGAAACATGCGTCGTATCGCATTTCTCGCTGTTCTGGTCGTTGCTGCGGGCCGCCTGGCTTCTGCCGCCGCGGCCGAAACCATTCATTGGCAAACCGATCTGCGGGCCGCCGTGCAGCAAGCTGCCGACGACGGGCGCCCCGTGCTCATCTTCGTCAACTCGGCCCACTGCCACTACTGCACCAAAATGCGTCGCGAAACGTACGCCCATCCGGCAATCGCCCGGCAGGTCAATGCGTCGTTCGTGCCCGTGCTGGTCAGCGCCGAACGCGCGCCGGAGCTGGTGCGTCAGCTTGGCGTATCGGCCTTTCCCACCACGTTGGTCGTCTCGCCCGAGGCCCGCGTGATCCAGCGCATCCGCGGTTTTGTCGGTCCTCGCGATTTCCATCACCGCTTGGCGGCCGTGCTTCACGAAAACCACTACGCAGCCCGATGAGCGGCGCGCCTGTCGATCGCGCACTCTGATGGGCTGCGGCCACTTGATACCCCCCTAACCATGAGCGAGCCCGAATCACGCCCATCCGGTCAGTCGCCAACTTTACCGAACCAGACGGTTCCTCGGTCGCAACCGGCCGAAAAACCACCGGAAGCCACCGCTTGGGCCGATGCCCCTAGTCAGGCACGGCCCTCGTCGTCACGGGTGTCGGCACGCAACGTTCGACGGGCCGGCGCCCGCAACCCCGGAAATGGGCGTCGCCGTCGCGCCGCAGTAGCTTTGCTAGCCATCGCTGTGGCAGCGGCCGGTGTTCTCTGGCATACCACGCGAGCGGGTGCGCCACCGGGGCAATCGGGCAACGCGATGGCCGCGCAAGCGTTGCTCGCGCGGGCTTCGCTTCGCAGCGAGTTCGACTTTTCGAACCTGCGAATTCCTCGTGAGGCGATCCGCTCGGGCGGACCGCCGCGCGACGGAATTCCAGCCCTCACCCGGCCGGCCGCCGTGCCGGCCGCAAAGGCCACCGCCCTGCGCAACACAGACCGTGTGGTGGGGGTGGCGATCGACGGCGCGGCCCGGGCCTATCCGCTCCGCATTCTCATGTGGCACGAGATTGTCAACGATCGGCTCGGCGGCGTGCCGCTTGTGGTCACCTACTGCCCGTTGTGCGACTCGGCCGCCGTATTCGATCGGCGCACCTCGACAGGCGTTCGCGAGTTCGGCGTTTCGGGCCTGCTCTTCAACAGTAACGTGCTCATGTACGCCCATGGCCAAAAGCCCTTTGCCCTCTGGTCGCAAATGATGGCGCAGGCCGTCTCGGGGCCCCAGGCGGGCGAACGGCTCAAGATCGTGCCCTTTCAGCTCACCACCTGGCAGGCATGGCGATCGGCCCACCCGCGAACCGACGTGCTTTCGTTCAACACGGGCTACGGTCGCAACTACGGCATCAACCCCTATGTTCGCTACTTCAAGCAGCCGGGGTTGATGTTTCCCGTCAGCCCCACCAGCCGCCGTTTGCCGGCCAAATCGCTCGTGCTCGGCGTGTGGGTTGGCAACAAGGCCGTGGCCTATCCGCTCGATGTGTTGGCTCGGCAAAGCAGTCCCATCACGCAGCAAATCGACGGACACCGCTTCACGCTGCACTACGACGCCGCATCAGCCACGGCCCGAGTAACCACGACCGACGCCGACGTTCAGTGGGTCTACGCGTTCTGGTTCGCCTGGTACGCCTTTCATTCCCAAACCGAGATCTACAGCGGGTCGTAACCTCGTTGCACAGTGCGGCCATTTGTGCCGCACCGCCCGCTGCATCTCGTCCGGAAAAGCAAACGCGGAAGACCAGCCGCGCCGTCGCAGGAGCACGCCGATCAAAAAGCTGCGGGGCTAGGGAAAAGGCCGACGGGGGGAAGCAGCGCCGGCGCCGCGTATTGAGACCCTGCGGACAAAGCGCGTTTGAACAGCCGAGACAAGCGGTTTTTCCGCAAGAGAACTAGAGGTTCTGTCCGCTCGCTCAAAAAAGAGGCCGAGGCCGATCGACCGCCTCCAGACGCTTTCCGGTTCTGGGGGTACCGTTGAAAAAAACAACAACGATAAATGGAAAGCGCCGAACAGCAATCGATACGACCTCGACCCACTTCGCCCACGTCGGGTGGGAAAACGGCCTCCGCTCGGCTCCGGCCAACCGTCGCTTGCCGACACAGCCCGGCCCGGTGGTGTTCGGGCGAGAAACCACCACCGTGTCCGGGCCATGTCGCTTCACGTGTCAGCAAGCACCGTGCGCTTCGCGGCACACACGCGATTCTTCCCCCGCCTGCAGGCTCTTGATGCGCTTTAGCGGCGTGCCGTTTTCGCCCGGGCCTGATCGTTCAGGCTCCAGTCGTAATCGAGATACGACACCTCGGCCGATCCGCTCGTAGCCAAACGCCGCGCCTCGTCGGTGGGCAAGTACGGAGCGATCGTTCGCAGCCGCTGCGCCATGTCGGCACCAAAGTCTTCAGCAAACCACTTCAAAATGGGCGAAACCGCGATCCGCCGCGAGCGGGCGTCGTAACGAAACTTCGCCGGATTGGCGAAAAAGTTGCGTGCGTTTTCGTCCAATTGTTCGTCGAGCCGATCCGGCACGTAGGCCCGATTCAGCAGTCGCGGACAGCCGATCGAGGCACACACGATGGCGAAGTGCACGCGGGGGTCGCCCATTTTGCGAAGCACCTGGTGTTCCATCTGGTTGAGCGAGTATTTCTGATCGCCCACCCACAGCAACAGGTCGTCCCAGATGTTGTAGCCGAACACCTTGGGCGTATGGTTCCGAATGCTCGAAGTGGGATACTCACGCAAAATGCCGCGGATCGTCACCGCGTTGTAGGCGTTGATCCAGAATGCCATCTTGCCGGGCTTCGAAGCCGGCTTGCGGGGGTCGGCCTTCGACAGCGTGGCCAAATACTGGTCTAGGGCTCGCATATCGTTCGACGTGGCCTTCCAGCCCTGGTAGTTGACCATGCCCCGCGTGTCGACATAACGCTGCAAAAGCGCGTCCCACGCCGAATGGTCGATCTGGTCCATCGAAACGCGCTGTGCGGCCGGCCAGTGGCGCCCCACCACCACCTGCGAAGCGGCCGACGCGCAGCCCTGCTGCGCGACCAGTGTGGCCACAAACGTGCCGGCAAACGCCAACACCGCCAAGGGTGCAAACCGGCCAGCATGCCCCACCGCTCGCTGTTGAAAAACTCGCATCGTTCGTCCGTCCTTTCCATGATCGGTAGCGGTACGCCGGCGCTTCCAAACGCGGTGCTTGCCACCACAGGAAGCAAGTCTATCCGGTGCTGCTGGTCCACGAAGAAGTGGGCGATGCCGCCCGTGTCCGCTGGGCGAGGCCCTTTCAAGCTTCGGCACGACACCGCGCGACGGCGCCCACAACTCATAAACATCCATGACTCTGATCTTCATCATCGCAGCCATCCGTCCGGCGGTCTGTGAAATCGGTCACAGGGAACCAAAACCGCCGATCCACCCGCAAACGCCGCAAACATCGGGGGGCAGCCCGGCGTCGTCGGATCCCCTAGCCCACACGAAGCCGGTGCCGTGCACAGCCGGTCAACATACGTGCCGCGGCATGCGGCCCGCGGGAGCGCTGCCACACCGCGTCGCGCCTTGTCGCATCTGTTTCATCATCTCGATGCGGCATCCCATCGCACGGCGTGCCCACGGGCGACCCTTTGCCACGTGTGCGGAAGAGGGCCACCGTTGCCTCCGCGCCGCTTGTTCGTGCCCCGCGAAACCGTATACTCGAAGCGCGCGGGTTCGGGCCGGCTTTAGAGCGACCGGACAAATCCGACAAACAGCAAGCGAAACAGCGGGCGGCTTGTCCGCAACTCCCGTTTTGTCCGTTGGCTGCTGGTTTGCTATTCGTTCCGCACAGGGGGCAACCTTCGTGCGGCCTGAATTGCAAGGGCCTTTGCTTTGAGGGATCGGGCCGCCTGCGGAGCGGGCTTCTATTTCTTGTTCTTGGGGCGCACATTGGCTCGAAGCACCTGTTTCTCGGGCCGGGCGGTTCGCGGCGTTTTTTTTCTTTCGATTCGATGGAGCGCATCGTGCCACGACTGGGCTACGAAAACCTGGGCCTCGGCGTCGGTTTGCGCACGGTGCACTTCTCGCACATTCTCGAACACTGGCCGGCCGTCGATTGGTTCGAGATCATTTCAGAGAACTTCATGGACTCTCGCGGTCGGCCGCGCTACGTGCTCGACCAGATCGCCGAGCGCTACCGCATCGTGATGCACGGCGTCTCGCTTTCGATCGGCAGCACTGATCCGCTCGACTTCGACTACCTGCACAAACTCAAGTCGCTGGCCGATGCCGTTGGCGCCGGTTGGGTGTCCGACCACGTTTGCTGGACCGGCGTGGCGGGCCGCAACACGCACGACCTGTTGCCCATCCCATACACCGAAGCCACGCTGCGGCACGTGGTAGATCGCATTCGCATTGTGCAAGATGTGCTCGAGCGCCCGCTGGTGCTCGAGAACCCCAGCACCTACGTCACCTTCCGCGGCTCGACGATGAGCGAGTGGGAATTCGTGGGCCGCATGCTCGAAGAAGCCGACTGCGGCCTGCTGCTCGACGTGAACAACGTGTATGTGTCGAGCGTCAACCACGGTTTCGATCCCGAGCAATACATTCGCGCTGTGCCCCACGAGCGGGTCGTGCAGTTTCACCTGGCCGGCCACACGAACCTGGGCACGCACTGCATCGACACCCACGACGGCCGCGTGATCGATCCCGTTTGGCGGCTCTACCGGCTGGCCCAGCAACTCACCGGCGGTGCCTCGACGCTGCTGGAATGGGATGCCCGCATTCCACCTTTCGACGAGTTGCACACCGAAGTGCAGAAAGCCCTGCAATACATCGACCATCCGGTTCCCCAGGCTCCCTCGACCGGCGGCCCCCCGCTCGCCCCGCGCCAGTCGCCCACGGTTGCTCGGTCGCTTGCAAGCGATGACGCGCCGGCGTCGCGTGCCCCGCTCGCCCCGCACGACTCGCCACACCAGGCCGCCGCTGCGGCGCGATCGGCCGATCGGGTCGCGGTCGAAGCCGTTGCGGTCGATGCGCCCGACGGCACGCAGCAGCAGAACAGTGCGGATGAGCAACGCGTGGAGAGCCCGTCGTTGCCCCAGCCATTGCACCATGTGCGGCCCGAGGTCCAATGAACGCCTTGCCCGAAGAATCACCCGATCGGCAATCGCCCGGCGATGAACACCAGTCGTCGCTCGATCGTGTGCAGCGCTGGATGCAGGCGGTCATCACGCATCCGGGCGGTGTGGCGGCCGGTGTCGCGTCGCCATCGGCTCGAGAAGAAATCGACGTCGATCCTCAGCAAATCGACCAGGTCATTCTGCCCGGTCCGGCGCAGTCGCCGCTCGAGCGGTTGGCCGTTTATGGCAATGCCTACTACGCCCGGTTGCTGGGCGTGCTGCGCGATCTGTTTCCCGCTCTGCGCCACGCATTGGGCGACGAGGCCTTCGACGCCTTCGGCGTGCAATACCTACAACGCTACCCGTCGCAAAGCTACACGCTGGGGCATTTGGCCGACCATTTCGTTCAGTTTCTTCAAGAAACGCGCCCCGCCGACCCCGTTCCGCCCACCGAGCGCACTCTACCGGCCGACGACACTCTGCCCCCGGAATCTGCCATACCTGCACGGCCCGCCCCGCGTGCGGCCGAAACGGACGATCGGCCCTCTGAGCAAACAGCGAGCTGGCCCGACTTCCTGATCGATTTGGCCCGGCTCGAATGGGCCATCGACCAGGTGTTCGACGGGCCCGGCCCCGAAGGGCAACCAACACTCGATCCCGAGCAGCTTCGGGCCCTCGCGCCCGACGACTGGCCTCGGGTGCGGCTCGAACCGGTTGCCGGGCTACGACTGCTCGAACTGGCCTATCCGGTAAACGACTACTACACCGCGTTTCGTCGCGGCCTGTCGCCCGAAATGCCGGGGCCGGCGCGAAGTTTTGTAGCTGTTTACCGGCGCGACTATATTGTGCGTCGCTTCGCACTTTCGCCCCAACAATACGAACTGCTCGAAAGGCTTTTCGACGGGCAACCACTGGGGCAGGCCATTGCCCAGTGCGTGCCGCATTGGCCGGGCGACTTGGATCACTGGGCCCAGGCGTTGCAAAACTGGTTTCAACGCTGGGCCAAGCAAGGTTTCTTCCAACGCATCGCTGTTGGATCCGACACATGAGGCACCAACGTGCCAAGGAGACGTTTTTCATGAAGAAATCCCACGTTACCCGTCGCGACTTCAACAAGCTCACCATGGCGGCCTTCGGCGGCTTGGTAACCGGCACCGTGGCCGGTTGCGGCGGACCGGCAGCCGAACAGGGCCAGCAGGCCGAGCAGGGCGGTGCCCCACCAGCCGAAGGCCAGGCCAGCGCCGAAAGCGGGGCCGGCGAAGGTTCGGGCGAACATGAGCACCAGCACGAAGACGAAACGGCCATGGCCGACAGCAACCTGTTGCTCGAAGAACCGCACGTGTGCCGCGGCCTGAACACTTGCAAGGGCAAAGGCGCCAGCGGCGACAACGAATGTGCCGGACAAGGCACCTGCGCCACGGCCGAGCACCACGGCTGCCAGGGCCAAAACGCCTGCAAAGGGCAGGGCGGTTGTGGCGAGGCCCCCGGTCAAAACGCCTGCAAGGGGCAGGGCAATTGCGCCGTGCCGCTGATGGAAGACGCCTGGACCAAGGCCCGGGCCCAACTAGAAAAGGCCATGGCCGCGCAAAACAAACAGCTCGGCCCCGCGCCGCCCAAGTCGTAACTCGCGACTGCTTGCCGGCGTCCTGCCCGCGCTAAAGGCCCTGCGGATCGGCGCATCTTGTGACCCGTTGCCGCTGCCGCGTCGGTCTGCGCTGCGCCAAGCCCCGCGTCTGGCTGTCCTTTCCGGCAGCCGTGGCTTTCGGTCTGTTGGGAAAGGGGAGGGCCAACGGGCAAAACGTCGCTGGTCGTCGCTGTCCGGCGAAACGCTGGCAGCCCATTCGGCCGGTGCCCCCGATTTTTTCTTTCGCGGCCCAGCGGCATCTTTGTTCATCATGCCGTTGGGCCGCTTTGCGTTTCCCGTCCCCCACAGCGCGCCGCGCCGCAGGCCGTTCGGGTCGCCCGCGCCGCGGAGCCGGTGCCCCCGTGTCGCGCGGCCGGTCGCGGCGCAAGATCGGCCGTCATCGCACGGCGGATTCCCGCCCGGTTGAAACCCCGTGGCCGCCTTGAAAATAATGGGCGCCAGCGGTCCTCCAAGCGGGCCGTTGTCGTGCAAACAGCCGGTTTGTTTTGGGGTTTCGAAAACCGATCCAACAGCCGCCGGAGGTG
>WGDQ01000661.1 GCA_015493185.1 Planctomycetaceae bacterium | reverse complement strand
GTACTGTAGCGGATCTTTGCCCAGATCGAACCGGTTGACCAACGGGTCGGGGTCGATACCACGGGCATCTTCATCCGTGGCGAATGTGTACTCGGGCTTGGCGGCTTCGGCGGCGATCTTTTTCAGCTCGTTCACCTCGCCGGTCGTTCCACCGCTCAGTGGTGTGTAGCCATAGCGGATGGCCCAAATGTCGTAAGGCCCGACCGTGGGAGAATAAAACGGTCCCTGGGGCACGCCTTTGGGCACGATGTTGGCCGGCGAATAGTCCATTACCGAACCCACCGTGCCATGTTGGGCAGCTTTGTCGGGATCGTTCATTTCGTCGAGCGTCCAAACCGTACTGGCCTTGAAGTTGTGACGCAGGCCGAGCGTGTGCCCCACTTCGTGCATGGCAATGTGCTTCAAACCCTGTTGGATCATCCGCTCCTGCATCTCAGGCGATGCAGCCGCATAACGGTTTGCCAGCGCGGTCCACCCCATTGCCAGGTCGTAGCTCATGCCGTTGTGAAACTGGCAAACGTGCCTCTGGTTGCCATGTTTGCGAATGTGCTGCTGATAACTTTGCAAATCGAGCGGCCCGCCGGTCAGGGCGGCGATCGAGTCGGGTGTAAACGTCTCGTATTCCCGCTTCCAGAACTGGATGAAGTCGGCGTCGAAGATGATGTCGGCGTCGAGAATTTGCCCCGTCGTAGGATTTACACGGCTGGGCCCCATGGCAAAGCCGGCGCCTGCGGTGATCCAGCGAAACGTGTTGTACCGAATATCTTCCGGGTCCCAGTTGTCGTCAGCCTGTTGCTGCACCACCTCGATCGCGTTGACAAAACCGGCCTTTTCGAAGGCCTTGTTCCACTCCTCGATGCCTTCACGAATCGGCTTGCGGTATTTGAACGGGATGGTTTTTTCCAGATAGAAGCGAATAGGCACCTTGGGCGGTGATTGCTTGGCCTTGGGGTCGGCCTTTTCCAAGTGCCAGCGATTGATGTAGCGAACGAAACGGTCGTCCTTGCCCTCGCGCGAAAAGTCTTTGATCACGGTCAGGAAATAGCCCACCCGGTCGTCGGCCAGGCGAGGCTTATAGCCGGTCGAGGGCAAGCGGCTGATCGAATAATGAACGTTGACAGTCACGCCGCGGCTATCAGAAACCGTGTCGAACTGACGCGACCCGCTCGACGCGTAGGTGGCCGCCACCTCGATTTCCACATTGTGGTCGAACGTCTTCGTCTCGGCCCAGCTCGACTTTTGGGCCGAAAGGCTAAAGCCCGGCAACGCGCGCGAAATCTGCGGCAAGTCGCTCATGAAAACGGGCGTCAGGTCGACAATCCAACCACCGGCCGGGCTTTTCGTCACGATCGGCAAACTGAACAGCGTGCTGTCGGTGTACGAGAGCTTCACGGCACGCTCTTCAGGGCTGCCCTTTTTGGCCGTGAAACGCACGTTCCGGCGCACGATCAGCACGCGATCGTCGTCCGTTTTGCGGAACTGCCAAATCCAGTCGTCGCCAAACCCCCAACTCATACCGCCCAATACGGCACCTTGTCCGATGCCCCGGGCGATCGAAATGAGCACGATCAAATCTTTATTGAAATGACTCGATTTCAGCTCGGCATACAACTTGTTGTCTTTGCGGTAGAGGTTGATCAGGCCCTCGTGCTTCTTGGCATCGCCTAGCACTTTGTCGAAAGGCGGGTACTTGGGCTTCTTCGAACCCGCGGCGCCCTTGGCAGACGAACTACTGCCCGAACTCCCACTGGATGAGGCGCTTGCCTGCGTCTGGCCGTTGTCCGCAGCCGTACCGTCGGCCGTCGCGCCGGACGAATCGTCTTGGGCGCCGGCCGCTGGCGTTGGGCCGCCCGCATCGTCGTCTGCCAAAACCGATGGGGCCGCCGCCGTGCAAACAGCCAGTGACAACAACAGCGCCATGGCATGTGGCCATGCGGCCAGCAGGGCGTTGTCACTTGGCACTTGGAGGCAAGAGCGACGGAGACGCAATGCACGCAACAACAGAAGCGACGGTATCGACATCATGGCGTAGGCCTTCTGAGGTTTTGCTACTTTTTGGTCATTCGAGGACAAGCGAGCCCGAGGCTCGTCGCCTGCTGGTATGCAAGGCGGGTACAGGGAACGGCGTGGGCCACGTTGCCGGCCGACCGTATTGGCCGAAAGCGCCAGCACGGAAACGCCTACTTTCGAAGGCGCCGGCCACTGCACGAAACCGATTCGGCACGCTCTCTTGTTGGGAGCAGCATCGCGAGCCCCTCGGGCTGCGCTTCGAGGGTGGCCGAAGAAGCTCAGCCCGAGCAGCCGGCATCCCGGCTGGGTTTGCATGCTGCGACGGAGGCGGCTTTTGGCAAGACGCACTCGATCGACCCGCGACGTACTCCAAAAAAATCGCCCAGAAGGGCAATTCGGCAGGCTGGCTGTAAAATATAACGTAAACTACCCTCTTTGCCTGCGCGCAAGGGTTTTACTACCAGCCGCAGGCGGCAAAGACGGCCTGTTTGGAACATGTTGAACCGATGCCGTCCGCACGACACGCACACCCCGATCTTCCTCCCAGCGGCGTGCTCGATGCCTGGGCAGCGAGCCGTCGGGCTTTATCGGTCGAATCGCTGGCCAATGCCGGCGGCTTCAGCGGCGCTCGCTTTTGGCG
>WGDQ01000660.1 GCA_015493185.1 Planctomycetaceae bacterium | reverse complement strand
GCGTACACTGCACGCGTTTGAACGTGGCCGAAATGCTGCGCGCCAGGGCGCGGGCCAACATGGTTTTGGCCACGCCGGGCACGTCTTCTAAAAGAATGTGCCCCTCGCAGAAACAGGCCACGATCGACAGTACGATTTGCTGCCGCTTGCCGATGATGACCTGTTCGACGTTTTGAATTACCTTTTTCGCTGTTCCGGCGACAAGCGACATACGGACCTCGCGGAAAGTGCACGGGCCGTTGGCCAGACGGTGATCGTGCTGTCTGGGGTTAGCAGCCTACTGAATGGTTGTTTGGGCTGTGGAAGCAACACCCGTCGATGCTGTGTCGCGCGAAAAGCTCGACATGAAGCTTCAACTTTCGAGTATGCCCGCGATTGGTCATGTCGAACTGACGAATGTTGCCTGTTTCTCAAAAGAGGTGTTTTTCAAAATCCAATTCCGGCTTCGCCCTCTTGGATACGATCGCTTGCTCACAGTTTCGGGACCGGAAGCGATTTTGAAGGCCCCTTCTCTTCGGCGAAGCGTTTTTTCAGCGGGCCGCAACACGCTGCGGGGGGAAGCTCGGGCACAGCGCCGCCGAGCCTCGCCGCTTCGATCCGTCTGTTTCTCATCGTATAAGCCGTGTGAGGAAAAAGACAGATTTACGCACGCAGAGCAACGATAAAAGCCGTGTGAAAGGGACAGGTATTGCCGGCGTGCAACGTGGGCACGGGTAGGTCTGGTCGAAAAAAACCGCTTGGGGCTGCACTCGGTAGGGCACGTGGCGGGAAGAAAGCGGCTGCCACAGAAGCCCAGCAATGGGCCGTGGAAGCCCGTGCCTGCCGGCCGCCATGCCGAAGTGGTTGGGCCGACTCCGATGCGACCGCTCGATGTTGAAACGATCGCCCGACGTGCAAGTGGTTGGCCGAGCGTGGGGCCGACGGCTGGACGACCGTAGATGGGCGGGGATGCGGAGCCGTGCGGCAGCAGCCATAATGGCACGTCGACCCGCGTGGCCGCCTTTGTACAAGGGGCGCGGAAGCACGCACCACGGCAGATCGGCTCGCAATGACGCGAAGAACTCGCGGCTTGCCATTTGCCCGTGCGGGAGGCGGGCTGTTGCTTGCCAGTGCCGGTGGGAGGAAAAGCGATTCACGTTTGCCGGGCAGCGGCAAAACGGGCGTGGAGAAGCGGTTCGTCCTTTCCGAGGTGGCCGTCGTTTTTTAATGCCGCGCTCGCAGCGCGGGAAACCCTGTTGATGAGGAGGAACAATGCATCACGAATTTTTTCGAGCGATTGCCATGCTGGCCGTTGGTGCCGGCGCATGGTTTTCAACGATCGACGGCGCGTTGTCTGCCGAGGGCGGGAAGCGCTACGTGATCATTCATGCCGACGACGCCGGTATGTCGCACTCGGTGAACCGAGGCACGATCGAAGGCCTTGAGCGCGGCATTGTGTCGTCGGCCAGTATCATGGTGCCGTGCCCGTGGTTTCCGGAGTTTGCGGCCTATGCCCGCCAGCACCCGGAGCACGACTATGGAATTCATCTTACGCTGAACTCGGAGTGGACTTATTATCGCTGGGGGCCGGTGGCGCCGCGGGAAAAGGTGCCCAGCCTGATCGACGACCAAGGTTATCTTTGGGACAACGTGCCGCAGGTTGCCGAGCACGCGCGGGCTGAAGAGGTGGAAATCGAACTGCGGGCGCAGATCGAACGGGCGAAGAAGTTTGGCGTGCCGCTCAGTCATCTCGACACGCACATGGGGGCGGTGGTCTCACGCCCCGATTTGGTCAAAGTTTACGTGAAGCTCGGCACCGAATACGATTTGCCCGTGCTGTTCATTCGCCCAACGGCCGAGAACAATGTGGCCAAACAGTACCCAGGTGTGGAAGTGATGGCGCGGGTGCTCGACGAGCACAAGCTGCCGATGCTCGACGCCTTGTTTCAGTTTTACGAACACGGTTCGTATGAAGCCCGCAAGAAGAAATATCTAGACACCTTGCGAAACCTGAAGCCGGGCGTTTCGCAGATCATCATCCATTGCGGCGTCGACGGCCCGGAGTTGCGGGCCATCACGTCGAGTGTCGACATTCGCGATACGGATCGGCGCGTTTTCACCGATCCGGAAGTGATTGATGAAGTGAAGCGGATGGGTGTCGAAGTGATCTCGTGGAAGCAATTTCGCGCTATGAAGGACAAAGCCGCCGGCTCCGGGAAGTGATCGCGCGGCGATGCCTTGGGGGCCGCATCGCATGCGTGGCCTACGGCGCAAAAGGAAAACCGCTCCGTCGAACGTGAAAGTTCGACAGAGCGGTTTTTTTCTTGGGGTCGGACGATGGGCCTAGACCAGACTATGCGTCATCGTCGTCAT
>WGDQ01000659.1 GCA_015493185.1 Planctomycetaceae bacterium | reverse complement strand
TCTCAGCCCGGTGGCTCGTCGGTCGGGGTGAAGACGCGTGGCGCGTTGTTTCCGACGCGAGCATTTTGGTGGTGAATGGGTGCGGCGTCGAAGGTCGTCTGAGTGAGGCGAGTCTTACTCGCTTTGCGTGCTTTCGCCGAGCGACGGCTCACCTCGGTAGGTCGAGAAGCAGTTGGGCGTTTCCCACAACCGGACCTAGACCACAGGGAAGCCGAAATCGCGGGTGACCTGGTAGATGAGATGGGCGATGTTCTCAGCCGTCGGGTTCTGGTCGAGCAAGTAGAGCGGTTCTTCGACTTGCTGCAACAGCGGCACCACAGGGTCGTCGCGGTGCAAGATCATGCGGTGGTCGAGATGTTCGTCGATCCAGCCGGCGACGCGCTGCTTGATGTCGGTGAAGTCGAGCACCATGCCCCGATGATCGAGCTTCGAGGCGGCCAGCGTGATGACGGCTTTGCCGTTGTGGCCGTGCAGGTGGCGGCACTTGCCCTCGTAGTTCAACAGACGATGGCCATAGCAGAAGTGGATTTCGCGAGTCACTAAATACATGGGTATAGGCTTCGATCGTTTGCGATTTTTTCGGGTCGTGTGAGTATGCGGGGATTACGGGGTACCGCGTGTTTTGCAGAAAGCGAATTGATTGTAATGAAGAGCGACGCTGGCGGGATGCCCCGTCAGTGGCTGCAATGGGGGCCTTGGCTTTGCGATGCGATTGGTGCCAGGAAGCGCGGCTCAGTTGATTTTCGGTTCGAGCTGACTGCGGCGGAGCGTTAGGCTGTGGATCGACTGGCCGTCGATATTGATGATTTCGTAACGGAATGTGGGGTCGGCAAGCGTGGTGTCGAAACAGAGCATGCCGAATGAGCATTTATCGTTGTAGCAAAACAGTGCCCCGTCGAGGCACTCGTGTTTGTGCACATTGGTCAAACGCGAACTCATCACGTCGTAGAGCGGGTAGCTGCCGGGGCGGTCGATCCGCCACGCATCGCTGCGGTGTCGGTCGGCCGAGACGAGCAATACGCCTGCGATGCGGTGCCGCTCGATATGTTGGAAGATCGCTTCACGCTCTTCGGCAAAGCCATCCCAGGTATCGCGGCTGCCCGGTTTGGTGCCCGGCGCCCACGGAACGGGAGAAACGATGACCTTGAACGTGGCCCGCGATGCAGCCAGCCCGTCGAGCAGCCAGCGGCGCTGCACGGGGCCGAGCATCGTCGGGTGCTCGCCGTAGGGGTTGGTGCGGTAGAAGCGCCCGTCGAGAAAGAAAAAGTCGATGTCTCCTACCGACATGCCGAACCAGCAGCCGGGCTGTTCGGGCGCGCCATAGGCCGGATTGACCCAGTTTTGCCGGAATAGCGCGAGCATGGGTTGTTTCCAGCGGGGCCGATCGCGATAGGGGCCCATCCACACGTCGTCGATCGCGCAGTCGTGGTCGTCCCAGATGGCATAAACCGGTGTGGTGGCCGTGAGCCGGCGAAACTCGGGGCGCGATTGGCGGCGGTAGTACGTGTAGCGGTGCACTGGCCCGGGCATTTGCGGAAGGTCGATGTAGACGTTGTCACCCAACAGAAACAGGGCATCGGGATGCTGTTGGGCGATGGTATCCCAGATGCGTTCGTTGCGCGGGTTGTAGCCGGCGCCGCCGCCAAACGCGGCACGGAATCGGACTGGTTGGCCCGGGGCGATCGATGTGCGGAAAGTATGCGTTGCCGGCAGCGTTTCTTTCCCGACCGTCAGGCGATAGGTGTAGCGCGTTGCGGGGCTCAGGCCGGTTACATGAACCACCGCCGTGTAGTCCGATTCGGATGTCGCCCGCGCGGTTGCCTGGGCAATGCGTTGATTGCCGTCGGCTAAGTAGACGGAAACGCCAACCGTAGTGGGCCGGAGCACGCGAACCCAGAATCGGGCGCTGGTGGACGTTACGTCGCCGAGCATCGGGCCGTGCACGAGGCGAACCGGGTGGCGCGCCAAACGCTGTTGGAACGGCTCGGAATCGACCAGCGCGCCGAGCCACTCGCGAGGACCTGCCAGGAAACGTTCGATCGGCAGGCCGAGCTCAAGGGCGCGACGCATCGTATCGGCGGCCTCTTGGAGCTTGTTGGCCCGAGAGTAGGCCGCCGTTAGCGCGAACCACACTTCTGCGTCGTCAGGACGGGTGACGAGCCAGCGGCGGCACTCGGCGATCGTGGCCTGAGGCCCCTTTTCATCGAGCATCAGCAGGAGCCGCTGGCCAACTCGTTTGGGGAAGCGGGCGGCCCGCCGTCGCTCGAACGGTCGGCGGTTCCAAGGGTTCTCGCTTCCGTAGTAGGCCAGAGACGAGCCCGACTCGTAGGCATCGTCCGGTGCGTACTGCCCGTATTTGGTCCCACTGCGGGGCGGTTCTGCCCATGCTGCCGTGGCAACCACAGCGGCCAATAACAGCAGACCCGCGGGTTGCAATGGCGGCAGGCCGGAAGGTTTGGCGAAGTTGGTCAGTGCATTGGGCATAACGGGCATCGTGCGCCAACGGGGCTCGGGCGCCAAGCGCTTCGGCACGGTTGGGCAAGGTCGGGTCACCGTGGCAGGTGGTGTATCGCTGGTTGGCTGGCAACGTGACGACGCGGGATGGTGGTTGACGCCGGGTGGGTAACTTGACCGCATGACTCCGTAGAGATGGCGAGCTGGATAAAATCGTCTGGCAATACGCGGCCTCATCGAGCGGAGGGTGTCAGGCTGCGAATACGCGGCGGCGCTTTTGCCGATACGGTGCGGTGATCCGGCGTTTTGATACTGCGTTTTGATGCTGCGTGTTGGTTTTGAAAAGACGAGGCAGGAGACTCGGCAGTTTTCAGCGAGAGCCTGGACACTGCGTGTTACGACGTGGCGGCCATGTGGGGGGCGTAGTTTGTCGGATCGGGAATGTTCAGCGCCTCGAAGGCACGACGACGTTCACCGCACTTGTTGCACTGACCGCAGTGGAGGCCCTGGCGGGGGGCGATGCAGGAGAATGTGAGTTCGAGCGGGAGATCGAGGTGCTGCCCGTGGCGGATCACCTCTGGCTTGTTCCATGTGGCCAACGGAGACGAGACCCGAAGGGTGCGATGCCCGCTTTGGCTGAGCAGCCGTTCGAAGGTTCGAAAGAAATCGTCTGTGGCATCGCCGAAGGGGTTGGACGAAAGGGCTCCTACCATGAGATGGTCGATCGCGTGCATTTGGCACCAAAGGGCCGGCTTGATAAGCAGCAGCGCGTTGCGACCGGGCAAAAAAACGTCTTCGTCAGGGCTTTGGGCATCGGGCACGTTTTGCCCCGTGGTGCTCCAGTGATTGCCATAAAGATCGTGCAGGGGTAGTTCGAAGCGAACCACCGTTTGCAGGGTAGGCCGTTCCATGGCCCGGACGAAGGCTAGGGCGGCGGCATACTCTTCGGTTTGCCAGTGCAGGCCGCAGTCGACGTAGAAGGGCTGAACGCACAGGCCCTGATCGAGTAGATTCGCCAACAAAATCGAACTGTCGAGACCGCCGCTATAAAGCAGACCCACGGTGGGTAAACCAGCGCGTCGAGGGGCAGATGAGGCGGCCATGTAGGTTCCTTTTTTCGGTAGTGCCGATTCGCGGGGTGGCGACGGCGTCGTGCCGCCCAGAGGCAATTTTTGGCAGACGGCGCGATGCCGTCGGGTTCCATAGCTTTTCTCGGCCTGTTAGTGGCCCTGGAGATTTTTCAGCCCAACATCGGGCCATGTTCTCCAGCGGGGTAAACCTTAAGACCTCTTTGCTTTTCTTTATGTCTACATCAACTACGTCTGCGACGGGGTGAGGAAAAGCATGAAACGAGGGGGCTCGGCATCGTCGGGAAAAGCGGTGCGCTCGTGTTCGTGTGCCGTACCACCAGAATGCCGGGTTTGGTTGCCTTGGCTCCATAAGAAACGACGATGTGGCCAGCAATGAATGACGTTTCCGCCGACCGGCACGCGCGATAGCCAACCGGGCAACAGACGCGAGGCTGACGGCCCGACTCGGCCCTGCTGGAACGATTCGGCTGCTGGTGGCCTATTCTAGAAAATGCACGGGCTGGGTCGAGATGCTGCCGGGTAGGTGGGGTCAGGTGGAATGGGGCTATGCCGCGAGCTATCCCCTGCGCGCGACCTCCCAAGGTCGGGGCAAAAATGTGGACCTGCGGCGGATTGACACATTTTTGGAGAGCTCTTACGATTGGGGGCTTGCTTGAATACGATTGAGCCGAAGGGCGCCGCGTGCAGGATTTGCGCGCGTATCTCTGGCGGCTTGCGGCGGGTGGCCCGCGAAGCGGACGCATGCTCACCGGTCGCCTCTTCCACTTTTTCCGGATTTTGGATAAGCCGACCATGGCCGTTCCCAAACGTCGACATTCGAACTCTCGCACAGGCAAACGGCGCGCTCAGGACGCGAAAAAACCGCGGCAACTTCAAACATGTCCGCAGTGCAGTACCGCCGTGCCGACGCACGTAGTGTGTCCGAATTGCGGCTACTACATGGGCCGCGTGGTGGTCGAGATAGCAGAAAAGTAGCTTCTGTTCGCGCTGCTCCGCGCCGGTGAATGCCTCTTTATTGGCCTGGATGTCTTGGATAAATCGGGTCAAGAGGCTCGGCTTTAGCGGCCGTTTAGCGAACGCGGTGCTTACGTGCGCTCGACATCTCTTCTCTTCTTGCCTTCTTCGCTGCGTGCGCTTAATCGCTCCTCGGCTCTGGGAGCCCTGCTGGCGCGAGTCGCCATACCACCTTACCGCAATGGTTTGCGG
>WGDQ01000658.1 GCA_015493185.1 Planctomycetaceae bacterium | reverse complement strand
TGGCACCGTGTGGTCCGTCGGCCTCGCTTTGTTCGCTGGTGCTTTCAAGATCGTGTTTGGTCTTATCGCCGTTGCCGTTGGATGGACCGGCAGGCACTGGCGCGGCTTGCGCGGATGAATGGCTGGGCGATTGCGAGGAGGAGGAAGACGCACGCGAAGCTGTGCTCGGCGTCGATGCGGGCCCGGTGGTTGGCCGAGCGGCAGGTCCGCGGGGATGCAAGTAGCGGTGCAACTGCTGCGGCGTTGGGGAGCCGCCGACCCAGCTCATCAGATCGACGGTTTCGACGGAGGTTTCGGCCGCGATACGACGAATTTCGTCGACAAAGTCGTCGCACCGCTGGCTGACGCGGAAATCGAGATGATAGATCCGTCGAGACGACGGTTCGAGCGGGCGCTGGGCGGCATCGTTCGAGCCCGACGCGCCAAGCGCCGAGAGGGGAGATTGTGCCGGGTCTGCGGATGCTTCGGTTCCACGGTTGCTGTCGGGTGAAATCTCGCTCGTGGCGTTCCCTTCCGCAATGTTGTCGTCGTTTTCTTCGGTTTCGTCTTCGGCTGACAATTGCGTGATGCCCATTTGACCACGAATGCCATGTTGGGCGAGAACCCAATGTGCGGCGCGAGGATAGAGCCAGCTCACTACGACCATATCGCCACGGATGCCGTTCAGAGCGAGCACGCCGCTGCCCTCGGGGGCGAGATCGTAGAGGTGGGGCACCACCACGACATCGATGCCCGGCTCGCCGATCAAGGCGGCCACAAGCTCCTGTTCCAGACCCCGCTTGGCCGGGTGGGCGCTTTGCCCTTGAGAAACAACGACGCTAAGCCTGCCTGCCATGGGAATATCACTTTTTCGCTGAGAGGTTGTGGGCGGGCGACGGATGGTGATTGGACCAGAAAACAATGAACCAGAAAACAACGAGAAAGAATCGGACAACGGCCACAACGCGCGATCGCTCGGGTTTCGCACCGTGCATGGCATGTAGGCTTCAACTACGAATCGGGGCGACGCGATGACCGAACACGGACGCGTGAGACGCTTTTATTCGTTGGCTTGCCCCTTGATCGTTTTTTGCGCGAGCGACCAGGCGTATGTCAAATGGTCGAGGTATTCAGCGGGCGAAAGCAGCTCGTTTCCAGAACCTTCGATTTCGAACAACCAGCCGGCACCGTAGGTATCGACGTTGATTTGTGCGGGATCGGCCAGCACATCGGCGTTGATCTGAGTGAGACGCCCGCAGATGGGGGCGAACAGATCGCTTTCAGCCTTTTCGCTTTCGATGCAGCCTATCGCCTGGCCTGCCTTCAATTGTGTGCCGGGATCGACGGTCCAATCAAGGAAGTAAACGTCCTGCAACAGGCGTACCGCATAGGCTGAGAGCCCGAACCGGTACCCCGTTTCGGTGGCCATGGCCCACATATGGTTTTTCGCATATTGCCGATCGGTGGGAAAACGGGCGGCGAATTTTCCCATGTGGAAGACCAAATGGTCGCTCACGTGTAGCGAACTCCCTGGAATTGGGGTTCGAAAAAGGCGGGCAACAAGCTGTCGACTCGCAACAGGCCGGGTCGGGTGAGCAGAATGGTTTGCTCGTCGGGGTGCAAGTGGAGCCAGCCTTCCGACTCGTAGCGGTGCCAGACGTCGCGCCAGTGTTGAAAAATATCGGTCGAGAATTTGCGGCGAAAATAGTCGGCGTCGAGCCGTCCGGTTTTCATCTGCAAAATCATTTCGCGCACCAGCCGCTGATGCGGGGTGAGCCGCATGGCGCGAAACAGCGGCAAGCGGTCGTGTTCCAGGGCGTCGAGATAATCGGCCCACTCAGGATGGTTCTGATAGTGCACGCCCGAGATGTGGCCGAAGCTGGCCACGCCGACGGCCAGCAGATCGGAGCCATGCCAGAGATTGTCGCGGTAGCTGAAGTTGACCTTGTCCGGATCGCGGACGAGTGTGCAGGTGCTCGAGACCGTGTAGCCCTCGGCTTCGAAACGGGAGAACGCGTAGTCGACCCACGCGCGTTTGGTTGCCCAATCGGCCACCGGCGAGGGTTTGCCGCCTTGCAACACATCTTTGGAGAAGATGGTGTTGAAGGGCAACTCCATCTGATAAATGGTTACGCTGTCGGGCTCGTAGCGCACGGCCTGTTCGACAGTATCGCGCCACTTCTGGTCGGTTTCGCCAACCATGCCGGCGATCAGGTCGATGTTCGTGTTGTCGAATCCGACCTGTTGAATCCACTGCCAGGCACGATGGATTTCGGCCGCATGATGGGCGCGGCCGTTTTCTTCCAGCACGGCGTCGTCGAAATGTTCGACCCCAAGGCTGATGCGCGTAACCCCCAGTTGCTTGAGCGTTTTGAGCTTGGCCAGCGAGAGCGTACCAGGTTCGCACTCGAAGGTGACTTCTTCAGCATGATCCCAGTTGATATTGGCCCGCAGGCGGTCGACCAACGAGGTAAGTTGGCGACCGCTGAGAAACGATGGGGTGCCGCCGCCGAAGTAGACAAAGCGGAACGGACGCTGCCCCATCACGGGCAGGTCGCTGATGAGTTCGATTTCGCGAGATAGCGCCGCGACGTAGCGCTCGACATCGTGCGCGTTCTTGTCGGTATAAACGCGGTAGTAGCAGAATTTGCAGCGACGGCGACAAAACGGGATGTGCAGGTAAAGGCCCAGCGGCACATCGGCCGGTGGTTCTGACATTGCCTGACGCACCTCGGGAAGCTGCTCAGGCGTCCATTGAGAAAAAGGCGGATAGTTGGCGATGAAGTAGCTGCCAACCTCGGTCTTTGCGCTGTCGGTCGCCATGATCGCCTGTTCCTTCGGGGGTGTGGGGCGTGAGCGTTGAAGCGTTGAGGGGTGCCGGGGCAAACCGGTTTCTGGAGCGGAGTGCGTTCGGGCAAGCCACGTCGCGGCCCGCGATGGTCCGCGATCAGAGCGTCGGTCGTCTTCTTTGGCTTCTCGGCGTCAGGCCGGGGGGAAGAACGATCGGAACGCCGGCCTTCGATTCACGGTTGAGCATGGGCGAACGGTCGGTGTGGTTCGTAAGCAGCACGAGGGCAAAAGGCGAACGTCAAGATGGCCATAAAACGCGTTAAAACGACTAAAAACGGCTGTCGCCCTTTGCCGGCGGCCGATCGACGTTGCAAGCCGCCAGCAATGATTTGGCGGTTGTGTCACTGCTTCAAGGCTTCAAGCTTGCGAACGTTGCCGGTCTGCACGTTCGGGTGGTAGAGCTTCAGCACCTTCTATCATGCGCGATTCGCGCCTCAGGCTCAAACGCCCGGGCATATGTGTGTTGGCATGCACATCACCAGAAACGACCGACAGGCGCATGGCGGCTTTGCTGCTTCGACCGATTGGCGTGCCTGATGCGGTTGATCGCATGTTGGCGGGCGAGATGTTTTTCAGCAAATTGCGATTGGTTAGGAGGTGGTCGGGTGGGCGAATGTGCAAGGTGGTGATG